>JAFYBB010000088.1 GCA_017540445.1 Clostridia bacterium
CTGGCCCACTGGATGATCTTCTTCATCACGCGCTCGGGCACGGCCACGCAGCCGGCGGTGTACTTGGTGCTGCCGGTGCAGTGCAGGAAGATGCAGCTGCCCTTGTGGGCCTCGCCCGCGGCGTTGTAGTCGATGAACATGCAGTAGTTGTAAACGCCCTTGTACTCGATCAGGTATTCGTCGGCGGAGGTGTGCTTCCGGTCGGTCACCCGCTCGTCGATGAACTGATTGTAGTAGCCGCTGTCGGACGCGCCGCACCAGTAGTGGTAGGGCGTGAGCTTGGTGTAGGACATCGCCGCGCCGGGGTCGTCCAGTATGCCGAAGGGCGTGGTCAGGTTGTAGACGCCCAGCGGGGTCTTCTTGTCGCCCTCCACGGTCTTGCCCACGCCGTTCTTGCCCACGTAGGCGTCGCACTCATACAGCTGCTTCCACACGCCGTTGCGCTTTTCGTGGATCGAAAGCGCGGCGTTGCTGCCGCCCTTGTAGCGCACCAGCACCACCTGGGCGGTGTCCTCCGGCAGGTCCAGCCCGCCGGGCAGGCTCCCGTCCTCGGCCTGCGCCGCCTTGCCGGTCACGGTCACCGGTATCTTCGCGATCTGCTCGCCCAGCTTCACGCCCAGCAGGGTCTCCCCCGCCGCCAGGCCCGTAACGACGCCCACGCCGTCGACGGTGGCAATGGCTTCATCCTTCATTCTGTACACCTCCACGCCCCCGCGGGGCAGTTCATACCGCTCGCCCGCCGCCAGCCGGATCTGCGCCGGCAGCACCAGCACGCCGCACTTGGCCACCGCGCTGCCCGCCTTCGCGCCCAGTATGGCCACGCCGGGCTTTAAGGCGGTCACGGTGTTGCCGTGGGTCGCCAGCACCTCCGGGTTCGAGCTTCCCCAGGTCAAGTCCGACAGCGCAAGCCCGACGAGCCCCGGCTTCAGCGTGACCGTCCGGCCCTCCGTGAGCATGCCCGCCTTGATCGGGAACCGTATGGCCGTTTCCTCGGCCAGAGCGCCGGCGGCCATCGACAGCAGCGCCAGGGCCAGCAGCGCGCAGATCATCCTGTTACGCATATGTATCCCTCCCTGATTATCCATATGCATACTATCACACAATCATGACAGGGCTGTAACCACAGCCGCTCAAAATGTTGCGCTTTGCTGGGCAAATTCGATTGACAATCCTGTGGGGTCTGTTATAATGAAACCAACAAACGTCAATATCCGGCAAAGGGGAATACCGATGAGGGACAGATTGTTTTCCGACCGCACCTTTTACGCCAAGCTGAAGCGGCTGACGCTGCCCATCGCGCTGCAGAGCCTGATGCTGGCCGCCGTGGCCGCCGGCGACGCGGTGATGCTGGGCCGCGTGACCCAGGACTCCATGGCCGCGGTGTCGCTGGCGACGCAGATCCAGTTCGTGCAGAACATGATCGTGTCCGCCGTCACGGCCTCCGGCTCGATCCTCGGCGCGCAGTACTGGGGCAAGGGCGACGAGCGCACTATCAACGACGTGTTCCTGATGATGCTGCGCTTCAGCGGGCTGGTGTCGCTGGCCTTCTGCCTGGGCTGCCTGTTCGCGCCGCGCTGGCTGATGCTGGCCTTCACCCACGACCCGGCGCTGATGGACATCGGCGCGGGCTATCTGCGCATCGCGGGCTGGTCGTACCTGCTGACGGGCGTCTCCCAGTGCTACCTGACGGTGATGAAGGTCACCGAGCACGCCACGCCCAGCGCATGGATCAGCTCCGGCGCGGTGGTGCTGAACATACTGCTGAACGCGGTGTTCATATTCGGCCTGCTGGGCGTGCCCGCCCTGGGCGCGCGGGGCGCGGCCATCGCCACGCTGCTGGCCCGGGCCGCGGAGCTTGCGATGTGCCTGATCCTCTCCCACCGGCCCAAGTACCTGCGCCCGAACTGGCGGCGCCTGTTGCACCGCGACCGGCTGCTGGCGGCGGACTTCCGCAAGGTCTGCCTGCCGCTGCTGGGCGGCGGGCTGTTCTGGGGCGTGGGCTTCACCAGCTACACCGCCATCATGGGCCACATGGGCGGCGACGCCGCCGCGGCCAACTCCATCGCCGCCGTGGTGCGCGATCTGGTGTGCTGCCTGAACATCGGCATCGGCACCGCCGGCGGCATCATGGTGGGCAACGAGCTGGGCGCGGGCCGGCTGGAGCTGGGCAAGCTCTACGGCATACGCCTGGCGAAGCTGTCGTTCATCACGGGCTTCCTCTCCACCGCCATCGTGCTGGCCGTCACGCCGCTGGTGACGAACTTCATGCTGATGACGCCCCAGGCGCAGAAGTACCTGACCGGCATGATGGTGGTGATGTCCATCTACATGATCGGCCGCAGCGCCAACACCGTGATCATCAACGGCATATTCGCCGCCGGCGGCGACACGCTGTTCGACGTGTACAGCCTGGCCGTGTGCATGTGGGGCCTGGCCGTGCCCCTGGCCGCCCTGGGCGCCTTTGTGCTGCACTGGCCCGTGATCGCCGTGTACGCCTGTACGTGCCTGGACGAGGTGGGCAAGATCCCGTGGGTGCTGTATCACTTCAAGAAGTACAAGTGGGTCAAGGATCTGACAAGGGAGAACGCGGGGGCGTGACGTCATTGCGGAACGATGAGGCGGTCTCTTATCACGCGATCGGTCATGTGATAAGGGACCGCCTCATCGTTTTTCCCTACAGCTTGTCCGCGTAATCCTGCAACCGACTGAAATACCGCTGATATAGCCGATGATCGCATCCAGGTCCGCCTCGGCCTTCTGCGTGACGATCAGCTTATAGGCCATACTTTTCCCTCGTACGCCTGAGGGATTCCCGGGCATCCGCCACGCGGCCCTCGGCGATATCCTCCTCGGCCTGCATCAGACGCTCATAAACCGAAAGGATTTTGACCCGGTCATAGACCTCCGCGCTCATGACGAATTTGCGATTTGATGAACTGCGCAGGATTCTGATTGCATACGGATATACAATGCATCAGCCCCGGGGTGGCAGCAGTCACTATACCTTCAGAAAAAAGGGCTGTGCGCCCATCACAATTCCCAGGCACGAACCCATCAAGCGGGCTTATGTGATGCTGGTGCGCGAGGTTGTGGAAAGCGAGGTTAAAGGCAATGAAAACGATTGAAGAATACATGGCCCTGCCCTACAGGATCGAGATCGTTCCCGATGCGGATGAAGGCGGGTATGTCATTTCCTATCCGGAGTTGAAGGGCTGCCTCTCCAGCGGCAAGACCATTGAGGAGGCCATTGCCAACGGCGAAGACGCCCGACGGGAATGGCTGACCGCCGCCTTGGAAGACGGCTACCCCATCCCAGAGCCTGCGTCAGACGACGCGTACTCGGGTCAGTTCAAGCTGCGCATCCCAAATCGCTGCACCGACAGCTGGCCATGCAGTCCAAAAAGGAAGGCATCAGCATGAACCAGTATTGCCTGTACCTGCTGAGTCAGAACAACGCGCTGCGCATGTAGTCCAAAATGGAATGGGGGACGGTTCCTTATTCCACTTTTGAAGTGGAATAAGGAACCGTCCCCCATTCCATTTACAAACAAAATACCCATGGGTTCAAACCAGGCAACTCCCGCGGCGCTCGCCAACTTCCGCTTATTGCTGCTGCCTTCCGGCCCTGACAAGATTCACGGCATGACGCCGCACGGGACCCGGTCATCATCACCCACAGGCTTAATGAGTATAGCACAGGGCATGCCAAAATGCAAGTTATTTTTCTCTTGCATTTTGACATGCCCGTGCGCTTTATCGTTATTTCAGTATCCTTCTGCCCCAGCTGAACACGCGGCTGTAGTAGCCGGTGGTCAGGTTGCTGACCACCACCCGGTGGCCGCCGGAGGAGGCGTGGATGAAGTAGCCCTCGCCGATGTACACGCCGGCGTGGTCGCTGCGGTCGCTGTCAGAGATGGTGTCGAAGAACACGATGTCGCCGCGCTTCAGGTTCTGCCAGCCCTCGATCTTCGGGAAGCTGTCGTCATAGCCCTGGGCGTAGGCCGAGCGCTTCAGCGACACGCCCACGGCCTTGAAGATCCAGGTGGTCAGGCCGGAGCAGTCGAACTTGTCCGGGCCCGCCGCGCCGTAGACGTAGGGGCAGCCCAGCTTGCTCTGGGCCAGGTAGATGGCGTGCTCCAGCTTCTCGGCGTTCGACAAGCCGCTGTTGTAGCTGCTGGTGGTGGAGGCCAGGCCGTTGGGCACGCTGTCCAGGTAGCTGCTGGAGCCGGTGCTCTTCTGCGCGGTGGTGGCGTCGGCGGCCTTCGATCCGGAGGGCAGCTTTTTCGCCTCGGTGCTGTACAGCGCCTTCAGCGTCGCGGAATCCGCCGTGCCGGTGGCCGAGATGCCGCTGGCGTTCTGGAACAGCTTCACCGCCGCCACGGTGGTGTTGCCGTAGTCGCCGTCGAGGCTGGTGGTCTTGCTCAGATAGCCCAGCGCGTACAGCCGCGCCTGCAGGCGGCTGACGTCGTCGCCGGAATCACCGCTGGACAGCTTCTTGTACAGAAGGCCGCTCACCGGCGCGCTGCCGCTGTAGACGATGCGCAGCATGTTCTGGTCGGCCACGCCGGTCTGCTCCAGGCCGCAGGCCTTCTGGAAGCGCTTGATGGCAGCGATGGCCGCGGCGTTGTAGCTCTCGGTGGGCTCGGCGTCGTAATAGCCGGCGCTAAGCAGCGCCTTCAGCAGCGTCAAGAGGTCCTTGCCGTCGCCGCTGATGGGGCTGTACGCGGTCTTGCTGAGCGCCTTCAGCGGCACAAAGCCGTAGCTGCCGCTCCTCTCGACGCAGGCCCAGCTGCCGTTGTAGGCCACGACGCTGAGCTCCGCGCCCAGCTTCAGCGTATCGTTCTCGGCGTCCAGGTTGGGCGAGGCGTACACCCGGGCGTCGGAGGTGATCACCGTGGCGGTGATGTCGGCCTTCTTGTAGCCCGCGGGAATGCTCTGCGTGCTCTTGTCGACGCTCAGCCCGCTGGTCTGGCAGAAGCCGTAATAGCCGTTCAGCTCGATGTAGGCCCAGCCGCCCTCGGTCTTCAATACGTTCACGGTCTGGCCCTTCTTCAGCGTGCCCAGCTTCGTGCCGCCGGTGCCGGCGGTGCGGTACACCGCGAGGGTCCTGGATGTCACCTTGCCGGTCTTCGCGTTGGCCGTGCTCGGAGCGAAGGCGGACGTGTTGGCGTCCTCCACCGGGACCAGGTCGGAGAGGCGGCAGTAGCCGTAATTGCCGTTCAGCTCGATGTAGGCCCAGTCGCCGTCCCAGCTGATCACGTTCACCTCGCGGCCCATCTTCAGCGTGCCCAGCTTTGTGCCGGCGGCGTCGGCCTCGCGGTACACCGCCGTGCTGGCGGCGCTGACGGCGCCCTTGCGCTTGACCGTCTTATCGCCGTCGCTGGCGGGCGCGGCCGTCGGCGCGGTTGTCGGCGCGGGCACGGCCCCCTCCTTCAGCTTGTCCAGCCGGCAGAAGGCCTGCCTGCCGTTCAGCTCGATGTAGGCCCAGCCCTCGCTGTTGCTGGCGCGGACGACGACCTGCGTGCCCGCCTTCAGCGTGCCCAGCGCCTTGCCGGCGTCGCTGGCCTTGCGGTACACGGGCGTATCCGAGATCACCATCGCGTCGTAGCTGCGCACGGTGACGCCGGTTTCCTGCCCGGGCTGGACCACCCCGGCGTCGGGCTGGGTCGCGCCGGTGCCCTTCGCCGTGTCCCCCTGTCTTTCCACCAGGTCCTTTTTCACATAGGCCACATAGCCCTTGCACTCGATCATGGCCCAATCGCCGGACTCCGCCAGCAGGTACAGCTCGGTGCCCGCCGCCAGGCTCACGCTCTCGGACTGCTCGTCGGGCGCGCGGTACGCCTGTGCCTCGGACTTCAGCGCCGCCTTTTGCGCCACCGCGTCCACCCGCTTCATGTCGGAGATCTTCGCGTATCCGATCTTTCCCTCATAGGATATCTTCGCGATGGTGTTGGAGTAGCCGACCACGCGCACCACGGCGTATTTGTCCAGCGTCCCCAGCGCCTGGCTCATGGAAGCCTGCCCATAGACCGTCATCTTTTCGGCGGTCACGATGGCCGCGAAGGGCTCCGCCATCGCCGGTACGGCAACGGTCGACAGCAGCAGCGCCGTCAACAACAGCGCCACCGCCAGCTTCCGGATGCCTGCCTTAATACCTGTCATCGCTCTCTCCTCTGGTCCCAGGCGCGCCGGTTGCCGCGCCTCGTATTTGCGTAGGAATCGGCCATGGGCATACCTATGGCCTGTTGGAAATGAATTCGACGCACGCCATGCATATCCTGCCATTTTGAAATGCAAAAAAAATACGTCTGAATTGTGTTTGTAATATGTTTGAAATAATATTGAAATAATTATTGGCCCATTTGACAGGTTCAGCCGGGTGTGCTATAGTTGAAGGCAACAGGATTGGAGGGATGCAAGTGGCACTGTTTGACAGCGCGGAGGACCATGTGCGCAAGACAAACCTGAAGAAGCTGGAGGACAAGCGCGTCGCCTTTGCACAAAAGCTCGAAAGCCAGGGCTTTGCGCCGGAGGATATGCTCTTCTCCCAGAACGAGAACGGCGGCTTCACGGCCGTCTGCCGCCACAATGGGCGCAACTGGCTGATCATCGGCCCGGGCTTCGGCACGGACGAGGACTTCAACCTGGTGGACGCCGGAGCGCTGGAATACCGGGTGCAGGAGGTCTTCAACAAGGCCGAGGGCATGGGCGGCATATTCGGCTTCGGCAAGAAGGCCGAGGTCGGCGCGGACTTCATCATTACGCTGCCCGGCGGCGGCGAGGCGAAGCTCTCCTTCGTCAGCGGCCGCAACAGCTGGCTGCGCAGCAACCTGAAAAAGAACCCGCTGCTGAAGACCCGGCGGCGCCGGGGCGACGCCAACATCGTCTGGGACTTCCGCCCGCTGGACCGGACCGAGCTTCAGGCGGCGATGCGGGCCGCGCAGGCATACTTCCCCCCGCAGGAATGAGCAAAGGGGCCGTCTCGATCGAGGCGGCCCTTATATTAAACATCCAGGTGCGACACCCGCTCGATGCCCAGCCCGTTCAAAAAATCCAGGGCCCTGTCGAACAGGTCCACCCGGTCCAGATGCTCCGGCCGGTGGGCGTCGAAGCCGACGATGGCCCTGCAGCCGCAGGTGGCGGCGATCTCCCAGAAGCGCTCGCAGGGATAGCCCAGCGCGCCCCGCTCCGAGGGCCGGGCGTGGTACTGTATGCCCAGCAGGTTGTACTCCAGCGGCAGATCGAGCGCCGCGGCGGCCTGGCACAGGTCCCGCGCGGCGGCGGCGCAGTCGGCGTCGAACCGCTTGTAGACGTGGCAGTACAGGTCCGGATGGGCCACGTAGTCAAACAGCCCGGTCCGCATCCCGGCGATGGTGCGCTCGGCGTACCGGCGCACGTGGGCCGGCCGGGTGCAGCGCCCGAAGTAGAAGCCGCCCCCGATGTCGAAGGCCGCGTGATCGGCGTCGTCCCGCAGGTCGTAGTGGTTGCCCAGGATCAGGTAGTCCAGCGACCGCTCCTTCAACTCGGCAAGCCACCCCATGTACTGCGGAAACGCCTCGCACTCCAGGCCCACGGGGATACGAATCTGCCCGGCGTACTTCTCCCCCAGACCGCGCACGGTTTTCAGGTAGCCGTCCAGCTGGTCCAGCCGCATGCGCATGCCGGCGACATAGCCGTTCGCGTAGGGCCAGGGCGTGTGGTCGGCAAAGCCCAACACCTCGAACCCCCGCCCGACGGCCCGCCGGACGTATTCCTCCTCCGTGCCCTCGGCGTGCAGGCACCGCCAGGTGTGGGTGTGGTAATTGACCAGTGCGCGCGACTGACTGCTGCTCATGCGCGATTCACCTCTGTGTATGTGCTGTCAGAGATTATACCGCCCCCCGCGGTCCCCTGTCGGCCACGCTGCTGTTATTTTTCCGAAACTTTCCCCTCATTCCCCGTCCGCGCCTTGACATTTCATCCGCCGATGGGGTATAATGTTCAATGCCGTGGAGGTGTATCGAAGTGGTCATAACGGCCCTGACTCGAAATCAGGTAGGGTGCAAGCCCTCGTGGGTTCGAATCCCACCGCCTCCGCCAAAGCGAAAACCCTGTCGACGAATGTCGGCTGGGTTTTCGCTTTGTATTCTTCAGTCTTAAGTTTTCAGTTTTC
Organism: Clostridia bacterium; assembly: GCA_017540445.1. Taxonomy (GTDB): domain Bacteria; phylum Bacillota; class Clostridia; order Christensenellales; family Aristaeellaceae; genus UBA2862. The sequence goes on from JAFYBB010000088.1 coordinate 8,153, forward strand.
ATCTTTCAAGCCTGAACAGCATGGGATAGACGCCGAAATCCACAAAGGCGACGACGGTATAGCGGGCGCAGCGCACCAGCAGCGCGGCGGTCGTGCCGCTGGAGAGAAACGCCTTGGAGAAGGGCAGCTTGAGCAGGGTGTTCAGCGCCAGATAGACCGCCAGGCCCCCGATCAAACGCGCCACCATCCAGAGGGGCTTGCGGGTGTTTTCAAAGTGGACGCAATGGTCGTCGAGCAGCGTGCCGCCCATGAAACCGATCATCAGGCCCATCGCGGTGTAGTAATCGGCGCTCTTGCAGAAGAAGAAGCCGGGAATGGCCGTGGCCAGCAGTATGCCGTACAGCGCGAGCGTATTCTTCACGCGCTTCTGAAGCGCGTGAACGAGCGTCACGCTGACGATGCCCAGCAGCCAGCCCCCCAGCACGTCGGTGGGATAGTGCGCGCCCAGCACGACCCGGGATATGCCCGTGAGCAGCGGGAGCAGTATGGCCAGGGCCGTCGCCCAGCGCTTGCGGAGGCAGGCGGCCATCGCGACGAACATGCTGGACGAGTTGCTGGAATGGGCGCTCGGGAAGGAGTAGCCCTGGGCCGAGATGTCGTAGGGGTCCGCCTTCGCCTCGGGCAGGCGCAGTATTTTGATGCCCTCGTGGTCGAAATAGGGCCTGCGGCGCAGGGCGATGTTCTTGATCGATGTGTTCCAGGCCAGGCTCATGATGGCGGTCAGGCCCATCGTTCTGGCCACCTTCTTGTCGCAGCACCAATACACGAAGCCCAGAAACAGTATGAGCGGCAGCTCCTCCCCAAACAGGGAGAAAAAGGAGATGATCGAAATCCCCGCGCCGCCGATGTGCGCCTGGAGCCACTGGATCAGATGGACTTCCCAGAGAAAGTAGAATGTGTTGCCGCTCAATGCCATGGTGTTTCACCTCTCCCTTTAGAGCTTTATTTCACCGTCAGCGTGGTTTCGCCTTCCCACGCGCCTTGGGCCACGGTGACATTTTGGCCGTCCCATTGGATTTCCACCCGTTCCAGGGGCAGGCGGCGCCGGAAGATATCCTCGACATAGTATTCCAGGTAGTAGGTTCCGGGGTCCAGGGGCTTGGTGGACAGGTCCAGCGAGCGGTACATCGTGAGGGTTCCGCTGGTCTCATAGCGCACGTGGCCGTCTGTGGTGCCATCGATGGGATACAGCAGGACGTACTCCTGCCCCGCCACCTTGGTCAGCGGGATCACGTTTCGGCTGAACACGCCGCTGTCGGCGCTGTAGCCCTCCCACAGGCCGTAGACGACGGCGGGCTTGTCAAAATCCTCAACGCCGCAGCGCAGCATGTAGGTATCA
>JAFYBB010000089.1 GCA_017540445.1 Clostridia bacterium
CGGGCGAAGTTCAGCTCGTGGGTGACCACCAGCATGGTCATGCCGTCCTCGGCCAGGCGGCGCATCACGGCCAGCACCTCGCCGACCAGCTCCGGGTCCAGGGCCGAGGTGGGCTCGTCGAACAGGATCACGTCCGGCTCCAGCGCCATGGCGCGGGCGATGGCCACGCGCTGCTGCTGGCCGCCGGAGAGCTGGCGGGGGTAGGCGTCTCGCTTGTCGGCCAGGCCCACGCGCTCCAGTGCCGCCATGGCCCGGCGCTCGGCCTCGGCCTTCGGCAGCTTCCGCGCGACGGTCAGGCCTTCGGTGACGTTGCGCAGCGCGGTCATGTTGCTGAACAGGTTGTAGCTCTGGAACACGAAGCCCATCTTCCGGCGCACGGCGGCCACGGTCCTGCGGTCCGCGCCGTGAAGATCGGTGCGGATGCCGTCGAAGTCCAGCGTGCCGGCGTCGGCGCGCTCCAGGAAGCTGACGCAGCGCAGCAGCGTGGTCTTGCCGGAGCCGCTGGGGCCGAGGATCGTGATCACGTCGCCTTGGTCCACCTCGACAGACACGTCCCGCAGCACGGCCTGGCCGTCAAAGCTCTTCTTCAGGTGCTCGATCTTGAGCATGACGTGTCACCTCCCGGCCTCGAGCTTGCGCTCGCAGACGTGCTGCACCCAAGTCAGAAAGGTGCAGAAGAACAGGTACAGCACCGCCACCTCGCAGTACATCGCGAACACGTCGTAGGTGCGGGCTGCGATCAGCTGGGCCGTGCGGAACATCTCCACCACCGTGATGTTCGCGGCGAGGGAGGTGTCCTTCACCAGGCCGATCAGCGTGTTGAACAGCGGGGGAAAGGCCGTGCGCATGGCCTGGGGCAGCACCACGCGCCCCATGATCTGCAGGTAGTTCATGCCCACCATGTAGCCCGCCTCGAACTGGCCCACGGGCACCGATTCGATGGCGGCGCGCACCGTCTCCGCGGCGTAGGCGCCGGTGTTCAGCGAGAACACGATGATCGCCGCCGGGATCGAGTTGACGTACACGCCCAGCCCCGGCAGGCCGTAGAACACGATGAACAGCTGCACGATCATCGGCGTGCCGCGGAACACCCATATGTAGAACCGCGCCAAGCGGCGCAGCACCGGCACCTTCGCCACCTGCACAAAGGCCGCCACCATCGCCAGCGCCAGCCCCAGTGTGAATGAGGCCAGCGTCAGCGGGATGGTGACGGTCAGTCCTTTGCTCAGAAGCGGCCACAGTGAATCCGCCAGCAGCTTCCATACGCGTTCGTTGAACATGTCGGATTATTCCTGGGTGTAGTCAAAGCCGAAGAAGCGGGTGGACAGCTCGGACAGCACGCCCTCCTGGCGCAGCTCCTCGATGGCCTGATTCACGGCGGCGAGGAACTTCTCGTTGCCCTTGCGCACCGGCACCACAGAGGTGGAGGTGTCTTCGGTGTAGAAGGCGATCTTCACGTTGGCCTCGGGGTGCTGGGCCATGTAGTCGTTGAAGGCGGTCTCGGCGTTCAGCGTCACGTCGGCCCGGCCGGTGGTGATCAGCTCGTAGGTCTGGTAGTCGTCGGTCACGGACACGATCTCGGCCCCGTAGTTCCGGGCGCGCTGGCCCCACAGGCTGGTGTCGTTCTGGGCGGCGCGCTTGCCGGCCAGGTCGTCGGCGGAGGCGATGGTATCGTTGTCGCCGGCCACCAGCGCCGCGCCGTGGATGGTGGTGTAGGGCACGGAGAAGTCGTACATCGCGGCGCGCTCCTCGGTGGGCTCCAGCTCCTCGATCAGCGTGTCGATGGTTCCGAACTGCAGCGCGGTCATCAACGAGGCCCAGTCGGCCACGTAGGGCTCGTACTCGACGCCCAGCTTGCCCGCGATGGCGCGGCCCACCTCCACGTCGAAGCCGGTCAGGTTGTTGTTCTCGTCATAGTAGCTGTTGGGCGGGTAGGTTCCTTCGCTGCCCACCACCAGCTTGCCCGCGGCGAGGACCTTGTCCAGCAGGTCCTGTCCCTCGGCAAGGGCGGTCAGCAGGCCGGCGCAAACGAGCGCCAGCGTCAGGGCGACGGCGATGATCTTCTTCATGGATTGTACCTCCTGCGGGGCGCGATGGTCTGCTGTGCCCCTGCTTCCTTTTTACCATCGACGGTGCCTGTAGTCTATCAATTTTGTGTAAATTATCGCGCCGGCGGGAGGGGCTATTTCAGGAAGCCGCTGATGATCTGCTCCTCCGCCTCCTGGGCGGTGAGGCCCAGCGTCATCAGCTTTATCAGCTGCTCGCCGGCGATCTTGCCGATGGCGGCCTCGTGCACCAGCGCGGCGTCCACGTCGTTGGCCTCGAGCCCCGGCACGGCCAGTATGCGGCCCCGGTCCATGATGATGGAATCACACTCGGTGTGGCCGCTGCAGGGCGCGTTGCCGACGATCTTGGCGTCGAAGCGCTGGAACGAGTCGTCCCGCGCCACCGAGCGGGACACGATGTCCGCGCTGGCGCCCGCGCCGTTCAGGTTCACCACATAGGTGCTCAGCGCCCGCTGACTTCCGTGGGTCATCAGGCGCTCGCGGATCACCAGCTTCGCCCCGGCGGCCAGCTCGGCGGTGGTGGTGCGCTCGGTGTCGTCCACGCCCTTGATCTGCGCCATCTCCATCTCCATGCTGGCGCCCTCCTGCATGTACACCTCGGTGCCGGGGTTCAGTATGCGCTTGCCCGCGCCGGAGCCTGAGCCGTAGTGCTTTTCGACGTACTTCACCTTCGCGTTTTTGCCCACGTAGAAGCGGTGGATGCCGTCGTGCTCGGAATCGGCCATGCCGCAGTTGTCGATGCCGCAGCCGGCGATGATCACCACGTCGGCGTTCTCGTCGATGGTGAAGTCGTTGTACACCGTCTCCTTCAGGCCGCTCTGGGTCATCACCACCGGGATGTGCATGCTCTCGCGCCGCCCGCCGGCCTTGATGTGTATGTCCAGGCCGCTCACGTCCTGCTTGGGCGTGATCTCGATGGTGGGCGTGGAGCGCCTGCCCGCGGAGGCGCTGTTGCTGCGGATGTTGTACGCGCCGTCGGGGATGGCGTGCAGGTCCGCGATCTCCTCTAAAAGGTGCTTCTGTATGCTGTCCAGCTCCATCGTCAACGCCTCCTCACGAAATCCTTCGGCAGCTCGCCACCGCCGCCGCGGTGCCGATCAGCTCCGGCAGCACCTCGCTCCGCGGACCCTGCCGGTCCACCCGGCCGTCCCGGAGCACCACGATCTCATCGGCGATGTTCAGTATGCGCTCCTGGTGGGAGATGATCATGATGGCGCTGTCGCGAATGTTCTTGCGCATGACCTCGAACACCTCGATCAGGTTCTGGAAGCTCCACAGGTCGATGCCGGCCTCCGGCTCGTCGAACACGGACAG
>JAFYBB010000090.1 GCA_017540445.1 Clostridia bacterium
ATTCTTTTGCCTTCATTGTTATTCACCACCATTCTCAGATTCTGCTTCTTCCCGCTTGACGATCTTGGTGCGGATGGGAAGCTTGTGCTGGGCAAGACGCAGGGCCTCGCGGGCGACTTCCTCAGGAACACCGCCGATCTCAAACATAACCTTCTGGGCCTTGACAACGGCCACCCAGAACTCGGGCGCGCCCTTACCGGAACCCATACGAACGCCGAGCGCCTTCTTGGAGACAGGCTTGTCGGGGAAAATCTTGATCCAGACCTTGCCGCCGCGCTTCGTGTAACGAGTCATGGCGACACGGGCGGCCTCGATCTGATTGCCGGTGATCCAGCCGGGCTCGAGAGCCTGGATGCCGTACTCACCGTAGGCGACCTTATTGCCGCGGGAGGCAGCGCCCTTCATGCGGCCGCGCTGAACTCTGCGGAACTTGGTTCTCTTGGGCATCAACATTAGCGGTTGCCTCCTTCCGGACGGTTGTAGGGACGACGCTCGCCGTTGTTGTTGTCGCGGCGCTCGCCGTTGAAGGGTCTGCGATCACGACGCTCGCCGTCGCGGCGCTCGCCGTTGAAGTTTCTGCGGTCTCTGCGGTCGCGGCGGTCGCCGTCGCGGCGGTCGCGGCGGGCGGGCTGCTCCACGGCGGCGGAGCGCAGGGTGGAGTTCAGGACCTCGCCCTTGTAGATCCACACCTTGCAGCCGACCTTGCCGTAGGTGGTGTTGGCCTCAGCGAAGCCGTACTCGATGTCGGCGCGGAGGGTCTGCAGGGGGATGGTTCCCTCGTGGTAGGTCTCGGAGCGGGCGATCTCAGCGCCGCCCAGACGGCCGGCGCACATGCACTTGATGCCCTTGGCGCCCAGGCGCGTGGCACGCTGCATGGCCTGCTTCATAGCCCGACGGAAGGAGATACGCTTCTCCAGCTGGGCGGCGATGTTCTCGGCCACCAGCTGCGCGTTCAGGTCGGGGCTGCGGATCTCGATGATGTTGAGGGCCACGTTCTTGCCGATCATGTCGGCAACCTTCTGACGGAGCTTCTCGATCTCCTGGCCGCCCTTGCCGATGACGACACCGGGACGGGAGCAGTGCAGGTTGATCTTCACCTTGGCGTTGTCGCGCTCGATCTCGATCTTCGCGATGCCGGCGGAGTAGAGGCTGGTCTTCAGGTACTTTCTGATGTTGTAGTCTTCGACGAGCAGGTCGCCGACCTTATCCTCGCGGGCGTACCAGCGAGAATCCCAATCCTTGATCACGCCGACGCGCAGACCATGGGGGTTAACTTTCTGTCCCATATTGTACCTCCTGCCTTATTCCCGCTCGCTCACGCCGATGGTGAGGTGGGTGGTTCTCTTCAGAATGCGGTTGTAGCTGCCCTTGGCTCTCGGCATGCCGCGCTTCAGCGTGGGGCCGGGATCGGCAACAGCGGTGGAAACGTAGAGCTTCTCACGGTCCATACCGTGATTGGTCTCGGCGTTGGCGATGGCGCTGTTGAGGAGCTTGAGCATGGGCTCAGTGGCTGCCTTGGGGGTGTTGCGCAGATACGCAACTGCGGTGCTGGCGTCCTGACCGCGGATGAGGTCGCAGACGATCTTCACCTTGCGGGGAGAGATCCGCACGTATTTCAGATAAGCTCTTGCTTCCATGTTTCTCTCCTCCTTACTTGTTGTTGCTGGTCTTGGAGCCGCTGTGGCCGCGGAACGTCCGGGTGGGGACGAACTCGCCCAGCTTATGGCCGACCATGTCCTCAGTGACGTAGACGGGCACGTGCTTCCGGCCGTCGTGGACCGCGATGGTGTGACCTACGAAGGAGGGGAAGATGGTGGAGGCTCTGGACCAGGTCTTCAGGACTTTCTTTTCGCCGGTCTTGTTCAGCTCCTCAACGCGCTTGAACAGCTCGGGAGCAACAAACGGGCCTTTCTTAATGCTTCTGCTCATTGTTCATTTCCTCCTTACTTGCTGTTTCTGCGCTTGATGATGAACTTATTGGTGCGGTTCTTGGCCTTCCGGGTCTTCAGGCCCATGGCGGGTTTGCCCCAGGGGGTCACAGGGCCGGGACGGCCGACGGGCGCGCGGCCCTCGCCGCCGCCGTGGGGGTGGTCGTTGGGGTTCATCACGGAGCCGCGGACGGTGGGACGGATACCCATGTGGCGGGTACGGCCGGCCTTACCGATGTGGATGTTGGCGTTCTCCAGATTGCCCACCTGGCCGATGGTGGCCGTGCAGTTCATCCGGACGTAGCGGAACTCGCCGGAGGGCATACGCACCTGGGCCAGCTCGCCTTCCTTCGCCATCAGCTGCGCGGCAGCGCCGGCGGAACGGACCAGCTGTCCGCCGCGGCCGGGGGCCAGCTCGATGTTGTGGATGACGGTGCCGACGGGGATGTTGGCGATGGGCAGGGTGTTGCCGGGCTTGATGTCCGCGGAGGCGGAGGACAGAACCTGGTCGCCGGGCTTCAGGCCGACGGGGGCCAGAATGTAGCGGCGCTCGCCGTCGGTGTATTCCACCAGGGCGATATACGCGGTGCGGTTGGGATCGTACTCCAGGCGGAGCACGGTGGCGGGGACGTCCAGCTTGTCACGGCGGAAGTCCACGATGCGGTACTTCTTCTTGTTGCCGCCGCCCTGATGACGGACGGTGATGTGACCGTAGCTGTTGCGGCCGGCGTGCTTCTTCAAAGTCTCAACCAGGCCGCGCTCGGGCTTTGCCTTCTTATCAACGCCCTCGAAGGCGGAAACAGTCATGTTCCGTCTCGCGGGGGTATAAGGCTTAAACGTTTTCAATGCCATTTTGCGTTACGCTCCTTTTTGAGATTTGAATTAGACCATGCCCTCGAAGAACTCGATGGGCTTGGAGTCCTCGGTGAGCTTGATCATCGCCTTCTTGTAGGAGGCGGTGCGGCCGGCGGGGTAAGCGCCCTGGCGCTTCTCCTTGCCGTCCATCCGGAGGGTGTTGACCTTGGCGACCTTGACGCCGAAGATCTCCTCGATGGCAGCCTTGATCTCGGTCTTGGTGGCGGTGGGCTGCACGTAGAACACGTAGCGCTTCTCCTCCACGGCCTCCATGGACTGTTCGGTAATGGCGGGCTTCAGGATGATATCGTATGCGTTCTTCATTATGCGAACACCTCCTCGATCTTGGCCAGCGCGGCCTTATCCAGGACCAGCTGATTGGCGTTGAGAATGTCGTACACGTTGATCAGATTGGCGAAGGTGGTCTTGACGCCCTCGATGTTCCGGGAGGACTTGACGACGATCTCGTCGGCCTCGGCAGTCACGATCAGAGCCTTGCGGTCAACCTTGACGGCGTCCAGGAACTGCTTGAAGGTCTTGGTCTTGATCTCGTCCATCTTGATCTCGTCGATGACGACGATCTCGTCGGCCTGGGCCTTGGCGCTCAGGGCGGACTTCAGAGCCAGGCGGCGAACCTTCTTGTTCAGACGGTAGCTGTAGTCGCGGGGCTTGGGGGCGAAGACGATGCCGCCGTGGGTCCACTGGGGGGCGCGGGTGCTGCCCTGACGGGCGCGGCCGGTGCCCTTCTGTCTCCAGGGCTTCTTGCCGCCGCCGGAGACCTCAGCGCGGGTCAGAGCGGACTGCGTGCCCTGGCGGCAGTTGGCCAGGTGGTTCTTGACCACGTCGTGCATGACGCTGACGTTGGGCTCGATGCCGAAGATGGCCTCAGAGAGCTCCACCTCACCGACACGATTGCCGGCCATGTTCAGAACGTTTTTAGTCATGGTGTGTTACTCTCCTTTCTTAGCCTCTGGCGGAAGCCTTCTGCGGGTTGACACGGGCGGAAGCCTTCTGCGGGTTGGTGCTGATGCCAGCGGCGCCCTTGGCAACGCGGATGGTCTTGACGGTGTTCTTCAGGTAGACGATGCCGCCCTTGGGGCCGGGGATCGCGCCGCGAACAACGATCATGTTGAGCTCCGGATCGACCTTGACCACGATGAGGTTCTGAACAGTGGTCTGCTCATTGCCCATCTGGCCGGCGCCGATGTGGCCCTTGAAGATGCGGGCCGGGGTGGAGGTGGAGCCCATGGAGCCGGCGTGACGGTGCACGGGACCGCCGCCGTGGGAGGTGGGAGTGCGCTGCGCGCCGAAGCGCTTGATGGCGCCCTGGTAGCCGTGGCCCTTGGAGGTGCCGGTGACGTCGATGTGGTCGCCCTTGGCGAAGACGTCGGCCTTGACCTGGTCGCCGACCTTCATCTCGGCGGCCTTCTCCAGGCGGAACTCCTTGAGGTGCTTCTTGAAGGCGACGCCGGCCTTGGAGAGGTGGCCTCTCTCGGGCTTGCTCAGCTTGGTTTCCTTGACATCCTCAAAGCCCAGCTGCACGGCGGCGTAGCCGTCCTTCTCGTCGGTCTTCTTCTGAGTGACGACGCAGGGTCCCGCCTCGATCACGGTGACGGGGATCACGTGGCCGGTCTCATCGAAGATCTGGGTCATGCCCACTTTCTTGCCGATGATTGCTTTCTGCATGTTTTTTTACTCCTTTTTGTAGGTTATTGGTTGACATACGCGGACATTGGGAGCCGTTGGTCTGCCAACTTGACCTGTCCGTCCTTGCGACGGACAGCGGACGCTGCAATTCATTTTTTCGGAACCGGGCGATACGGCGCGCCGATTGCCATATTATAATGTATTACAGCTTTATCTCAATCTCAACGCCGGC
>JAFYBB010000091.1 GCA_017540445.1 Clostridia bacterium
CGTGGTCGGCGGCGCACTTCTGGATGGCGAGGGACACGATGTCGCGGGCGCGCTTGTCCGCCTCCTCCTTCGCCTTGGCCTCCACCTCGCGCACCATCACGGCGGCGTCGTGGTAGGCGTCCTTCTGGATGCGGTCGATCAGAATCTGCTTGGCCTCGTCGGCGGTCATGCCGGCGACGCGCTCCAGCTCCTGCTTCTGGCGGTCGTGCATCTCCTGGGCCTCGGCCTCGACGCGCTCCGCCTCCTTGTACTTCTCGTTCAGGGCCTCTTCACGGGCCTCCAGGTTGTCCAGTTTTTTGTCAAACGCTTCTTCGCGCTGGTTCACCCTGCGCTCAAGCCGCGAAACCTCGCTGCGGCGGTCTCGAACTTCTTTATCAAGCTCCGACTTTAAGCGGATGATCTCTTCCTTGGCCTCCAGTACGGCTTCCTTCTTCTTTTCCTCAGCCTTGTGGGTCGCGTCCTCCAGCATATTGGCGACGAATTCTTCCGTCTGTCCGATCTTCTTTTCCATGCCGTTCTTGCGGTACAGATAACCGGCAACCAGGCCAATGGCCAACGCAATCAGCGCAATCAATGCGACGATTGGCCAACTCAAAACTTCATGCACCTCCTGTTCATAATCTCAGATGAAAATTCCATATCTGCATGCATACCTGTCGCAGTTTACATGACTCACGTAACTATTTTACCCCCTGATATTAGCCGTGTCAAGAAAAGATGTCGTTACCATCAGTTTATACGACCCTTCGCCCCGCTCCGGTTGGCGTACCGCGCGCTTCGCCGCTCGGCCTCGAACACGCAGTAGCCGTCGATGTCCCGCACCCGGACGCCGCCGAATATGGCCGACAGCTTGTTGCGATACCAGTCGCGCCGCTTGGTGACCATCATCAGCCTGCCGCCGAGCTTCAGGCGGTTGAAGCCCTTCTCGATGAACCCCTTGGCCACCGAGAAGTCGGTTTGATAGGGTGGGTTGGACAATATCAGGTCAAAGCCCGCGTCCGTCAGTTGGGCAAAGCCGTCGGAGACGACCGCCTTCACGCCGCCCACGCCGTTGCGGGCCGCGTTCAGGGCCGCCACCTCCACCGCCTCAGGATCGATGTCGGAGAGCACCACGTTCTGCTCGCCGCAGATCCGGGCGGCCAGTATGCCCACCAGCCCGCAGCCGCAGCCCAGATCCAGCACCCGCATGCCGGGCTCGAACCGAACCAGCGACAGCATGGCCAGCGTGCCGCGGTCCGCGTGGCCGGGCGAGAACAGGCCGGGCCGCGTCTCCAACTCCAGCCGCTGACCCATCAGCTCCGCCACGATCACCGTCACCGGGCACGCCCCCAAACGAACGCCGCACGTGCAGCCATTTACTGCCGATTGTCGGCGTGCTTCCCTTCGGGGCCCGCCGACCCGGAAAACCTTCGGTTTTCCTAATCGCCCATACAATTATATCACATTTCTTTCAACAAAATAAAGAATATTTATAGACAATATGGGAAAGACTGACACCATGACTGCTGACTGCTCCTCACTCCTAACTCCTCACTCCTCACTCAAATGGAGGTTGCCATGCTCGTCTACCTGATCGCCCTGCTCGACGCCCTGTTCTACCTGTGCGCGGTACCGGTCCGCGCGGCGTTCTTCGTCGACACGAAGGACGGACTGCGCTACGGCGCGGGCATCGCCGCCTTCACGGCCCGCGCAGCGCTGCGCCGGGCGCGAAGGAACAGCGGCAAGTCTGAAAAGCGCCAAAAGAAAAAAGCGCCGCGCCTCATGCCGCTGCTGAAGCGGCTTCGGGGCGTCAGCTTTGCGCTGCGGGGACAACTGAACCTGGGCGACGCCGCCGCCACGGCGCTGGCCTGCGGCGCGCTGCAGGCGCTGGCCGCGGCGCTGTCGGCGCATATGGGCCGCGCGTCGGTGGACGTGGTCCCCGACTTCGGCGCAAGCGCCCCCGAGGTGGCGCTGACGGGTATGCTCCGCCTGCGGGCCGGGCAAATTATAGCCGCGACCGCGCGCAGCGGCGCGGACAATGTGAGCAGGAGGATCTCAAAATGGACAGACACCCGATCGAAGGCATCATGACCACCACGCTGGAGAGCATCCGCGACATGATCGACGTCAACACCGTCGTGGGCGAGCCCATCGCCACGTCGGACGGCTCCACCGTCATCCCCATCTCCCGGGTCAGCTTCGGCTTCGTGGCCGGCGGCGGCGAATACCAGTGCACCGGCAGCGCCAAGCCCCAGGAGGAGGCCGGCCGCCCCTTCCCCTTCGCCGGCGGCACCGGCGCGGGCGTCACCGTGCAGCCCCTGGGCTTCCTGGTGACGGGCCCGGACTCAGTGCGCGTGCTCCCCGCCCAGTGCTTCCAACCCATCGACCGGCTGATGGAGCTGATTCCCCAGGCGGTATCCGACATCAAGAAAGCGCTGAAATAAACACTATGCCATTTTATCAGGCCTGTCGGACATGTCCGACAGGATTTGTTTTGCCCTGTGCTATGATGCCAAATCACGTATGCGTTCCCGCACCTGTCCCTCAATCAATTTCAGCCATTCCCCAGGCAGGTTGTAATGCGTATGCCGCTTAAACCGGAACGTCAGCAGATGCCGCAGCTGCTCCCGATTCCTTTCGTTCATCATGGCGCGCGCCATTTCCAGATAGTCCTCATAGGTGCGCGGTTGCAGGGTACCAGCGTATTCCCGCAGCTTTTCCGGACTGGACATGTACTCCGCTCCTGCAAAGTTGAAAAGGGAATTGCCGTGGTCGAACAGCGGGGCCGGGGCGACGATTTTGTTCGTGGCGTTGTCGATCAGGAAGCCGAAGTTGCCGAAATGCCGGTCGGTGTTGCAGATGACGGCGTCGAACACGACCATGTCCCGCAGGGCCTGAAGGTACTCCGGGCCCTGTTCCTCGTAGAACGCCCGCACGGCGTCAAAACCGCCGTGCGTCACCAGGCGTCCGACGGGCATGAAGGAGACGGCCTTGCCGGTGAACAGGTCGCAGGTGGAGCAGAGCTGGCCCTTCCACTTGGAGAGGCCGTAGCGGACGGCGTTGATGCCCATGGCCTCGGCCGCCTGGGAAGCATAGTATTCGGAATAGGGCTCATTGCCGGTGTTGGACGCGCCGGAGGTGCCGCCCTTGTACAGCCTGACCGTGCCGTCCACGCGCCGCCAGCATTTGGGCAGCATGCCGTTGGTGGTGAATTCCGGGCTGGAATCCAGGGAAGGCCGCCCGCTGCTGCCGTAGCCGGTGAACGCGATCAGGCCGAGCACGCGGCTGAAGCGGTTCTCGTACAGGTTGTACTGGTCGAAGGTGCCGTTGAAGCCGTCCTCCACGACCCAATAGCTGTCGTTCAGAGACAGGCCCTTGCAGACGGCGATGATCGACATGGGGCGGTTGATGTTCAGGCCGCACCGGGCCAGAAGCGTGTTGACATAGGCGCGGTTCTTCGGAATGGCGCGCCTTTGTATCCACCGGCTCAAGCCCTCCGGGGACGGCGTGAGGTCGAGGGGCAGCAGCGCCTGCTTCTCCGCGTTGACCCACTCGATCCGCAGCCTCGGCGTCGCCGTGTTCTCGATGACGTCGAACCGCAAAAGCGGAATGTCGAACTGCTTCAATATGTAGCCCACAGGCGCGCCTCCCCTGCATTGATTGCCTTCATTTTACCCGAAATCGCGCGATTTTTCAAGAGTCGGGCATCAAATCCCGGGCGGAAGCAGTTCCCGCGCCATGGGATTTATTCCAGCTGTCCCGCATAACCTGCCCGGGGAGGGGATGTTCATGCAGCCGACCATCATCTGCACGGCCGAGGCGCCGGGCATGATCTACATCAACGGGCGCTTCGCCGGGGAGGCCTCCCGGCAGCGCCCGCTGTTCGCGCCGGTATCGCCGGTCGGCGCGGTCTATCTGGAATACCGCCCGCTGTCCGGCGGGGACGGGGCGCTGGCGCGCAAGGTGGTGCTGTCAGGCGGCGCGCCGCTGGCGGACAGCCTTCAGGACGCGGACGGGCTGGCCTGCGTGGCCTGGCCCGGCGGCGCGCTGGAGGTGGAGCTTTCCCACCGGCCCCGCAGCCGGGAGCACTTCACGATCGACGGCCAGCCCTGCGCCATCGAGCGGGGCGAATCGACGGCCCTGCTGATGAACGGCTTCGGCATTCCGCTGCCGGACGGCGCGCTGCCGCCCCGGCTGATCCGTGGCGGCGGCGCGGCGGTGCTGTTGGGCGACGCGGAAGGGGGCGGGCAGTACCTGGCCGCGCTGCCGGACGACCTGTCGCGGCTGAACGGCGTGGCCGTCGCCGACCGCTTCGAGCCCGCCGGGGACGGCCTGTTCAGCGCCTTTGCCGCGCTGGGCGACAGCGTGGGCCACGGGCGGCTGGAGCAGTGGCTGGCGGACGCCTCCGGGCTGCGGCCGGTCTCCTCCGAGGTCGTATGGGCCGACGGCGCGCCGCACTGGCCGCAGACCGCCGAGGGCGCGATGATCGCCGCGGTGGAGGCCATGCTGGCGGGACTGCCCGCCGAGGCCGAGGGCTACCTGAGCCCGGCCCTGGACGCGAGCCATCCCCTGGACGCCATCGCAAACATCTGCGACCTGTGCGTGCCGATGAAGTACGGTATCCCCGACCCCCGCCCCTGCGTGGGGCTGCTCAAGGCCGTCAACGAACACCTGGCCACCGTTCGCCCGCTGTACTACCGCGCCGAGCCCTCGGGAGGACGGCAGGGACCGTGGGAGATCACCGCGATTGAGTCACTCGGGGACAGGTTCCAAGTGACTCAAATTTACGACTTATAGAGCATTATCATATACTATAAATCTTATTTTTGAGTCAATAGGAACCTGTCCCCGAGTGACTCACTATACCCCCAGCGACACCTTCAGGGCCTCGCCCACGCGGGCCATCACCTCGGGGCGCAGCGTGCCGATGCGCTCGCGCAGGCGGCGCTTGTCGAGGGTGCGGATCTGCTCGGCCAGCACCACGCTGTCCTTGTGCAGGCCCGTGCCCGCGCAGTCGATGGGCACGTGGGTGGGCAGGCGCGCCTTGTTCATCTGCCCCGTCACCGCCAATACGATCACGGTGGGGCTGTAGCGGTTGCCCACGTCGTTCTGGATCACCAGCACCGGGCGGATGCCGCCCTGCTCCGATCCGACCACGGGGTCCAGGCAGGCGCTGAACAGATCGCCCCGGTTGATCATGGTATCACGCTCCGCATACATCGTGTGCGGTATACTATGCGGATACGGCGTCGGTCGTGAAGGAACGCTCGTCTGCATAACCATGGCTTGCTACATCACCTTTTTCCCGCCGCCGTCGTCCACGACCTGCATCAGCTTGCGCTCGATGCCGGACACGGCGTCGATATACACTAAGAACGTGTCCTGCCCCGAGGCGGCCGTGACCTCGTAGCACAGGTATTCGTTGCTGTTCTCGGGGATCACGCACAGCCGGGCACTCAGGGGCGACAGTGCGCCGCCGATGCGGGCGATCGCGTCCTGCTCGGTCAGGGCCGGGATCTCCAGCGTGCGCGGCACATGGTTCATCAGCCAGTTCGCGGCCTCCAGGCCCACAATTGTGCCGTCCGCCATGGACACCTGCACCTTCACCAGGTCCGGGTACAACACCACGCCGTTCTGCACCGCGGCAAAGTTCACCGTCATGATGCCCCCGAAGCGGCTGTAGTAGCTGGTCTCCATCTCGCCGTAGCCGCGGGCCAGCAGGAACGCCCGCGCGGCGTCCACGGCGCGGCTGTCCGGGATGTTCACCGCGTCGATGGCGCTGTCCGACAGGATGTACAGCACCTCGCCGCCGGCCTTCGTGACGCCGGCGCTCAGCCGGTAGTCGCCCAGCTGCAGCGTGTACTCGTAGCAGTCCACCGGGATCGCGCTCTCGCCGGTCAGCGAAAGGTCCGCCACCTGGGGCCCCAGGAAGGCCGCCAGCGCCTGCCGCGCCTGGGGCTCGTCGATCTCGGGAAGGCCCGCCAGCCGCTTGAACTCCCCGTCGGCGCGGCCGTCGGAGAACGGGCCGTCGTACAGCAGCACCGGGTAGTCCGTGGCCGGGCCCGTGAGCGGATACAGGCTCTCGTCGCCGGTCGGCGCGTCGTCCGAGGCATCGAACACCGCCTCGCCCCGCTCGTAGCGGTCCAGGAGCCTCCCCATGCTCACCGAGAACCCCGCGGCCTTCTCGGACAGGCTCTGCAGCGTGCGGTAGTCGTCCTCGGTCATCGTGCCGCCGTTGGCCAGCCGCGTGGACAGCGCGCTGGCGAAGTCCCCCGCCTGGTTGATGAACTTCAGCGTGGAGGACACCGTCTCCTGGCCCAGCGGCAAAAGCGCCAGGTTGGAAAGCGCGCCCTGGGTCTGCAGCGCGGTCTCGTTCAGGAGCGCCTGCATCTGGCCCGTCTCCCCCGCCACCAACAGCTTCCGGAAGTTCACCGACATGCCCTCGGTGAGCTCGCAGGTCTCGTAGAAGGCTTTCTGGACCACGGCGTTGATCCGCGCGTTGGCCTCGTTCAGGCGCAGAGTCTGGGCCGATGAAAAGGCCAGCACCCCCGCCAGCAGCGCCGCCAGCGCCACGTTCAGCACACGCGCCCAGTCCCGCTCCCGCACGTTTGCGACATAATAAGTCTCGTTCATATTCCCACTCCCTGTTCCCTGTACCCTGTTCCCTGACCCCTACACCGCAAAGCTATGATTCCCAATCACGGTCTTGATCGTTCGGGTGCGTATCCACTTGTCCTTGGTGGCCTTGGGGTTGTAGTAATAGAGGCACCCGCCGGTGGGGTCCCAGCCGTTCAGCGCGTCCAGCGCCGCGCGGATGGCGGTGCTGTCCGGCGTGTTGTTGATGGAGCCGTTGCTGACGCAGCTGAACGCGCCGGACTGGTAGATCACGCCCGATATGGTATTGGGAAAGGACGCGCTGGCCACCCGGTTCAGCACCACGGCGGCCACGGCCACCTGGCCCTTGTAGCTCTCGCCCCGGGCCTCGGCGTACACCAGCTTCGACAGCAGCCGGTGGTCGGCGGAGATGATCGACGACGAGGCCGCCGCCACGCTGCCCCCCGAGCCGCCGGAGCCGGACAGAGACACGCCCATCGCCGCCGCGGTGGCCGGGCCGACGCGCCCGTCCGCGGTCAGGCCGTTTTTGCGCTGGAAGGCCTTCACGGCGTCCCGGGTCTTGGCGCCGTACTTGCCGTCCGCGCTGCCGGTGAGATAGCCCCACTGGATGAGCTTTTTCTGCACGGCGGTGACGTCGCTGCCGCTGGAGCCCACCTCCAGCACCGCCGCCAGCGCCGGAGCCGCCAGCAGCGTTATCAGCATCATAGCGGCCAGCGCCAGCGCCGCGCCCCGACGCACGCCCATCACGCCTCGCCTCCAAACAGCCGCCGCAGCCAGTCCAGTATCACCGAGTGGAAGGCCATGGGCTCGCCCGTCTCCAGATCCCCGGGCACGCACAGCGACGGGTACAGCACGCACCACCAGTTGCGCCCCTGTCCCGCGCCGATCACCACCCGCAGCGCACGGTAGCGCCCGGCGGGCACCAGCACATCGCCGTACCGGCGGTCCGGAAAGTCGAACACCCCGGCACAGGCCGTCACTTCGCTGTCGCGGCCCGCCGCGCGCACCGCGTCCTCCGCCGCCCGGCGCAGCGCCTCCGCGTTCTCCGACACGGCGCTCCAGGCCGCGTCCGCGTCGCCGCAATCCTCCAGCAGCGCCCGCGCCCGCGCGAGCACCGCGTCCCGCGCCTTCAGCTTCAGCGCCTGGGCGGCGTCGCCGTCGTCCTCGGCCACCACGTGCAGCCGGATGTAATCCTCCACGCGCACGTCATCCCATGCCACAGCGCGGGCCGCCGTGCCCAGCACAAGCAGCAGCGCCAACGCGCAAAAAAACCGACGCTTCAGAACAATTCCTCCGTTTCATTGGAAACTGTTCCTATCGTCGGCACTTTCTGACGGAATTATACAGAAAAGGGGGAAAAGAATGAGGCGTCAATCCCCGACAGCGCTCAAAAACATCGCGCCCGCGACCGGGTCGGGGGTCTCGGCCAGGCGCTTCATCGCCTCGGGAGAAACGGCCTGGCCGGAGGCGAGGCGCTGGCTGACGAACGCCAGCACGGCGCGGCCGCCCCGCTTTTGCACGGCCTGTATGCCGGCGTCGTCGAAGCGCTCGGCAAAGGTCTGGGCTTCGCAGTAGGCCCGGCAGCGGCGGATCAACTCGCCGGCGTCGTACACGGCGTCCATGCGCTGGCCCATCGCCCCGGCGCACAGCTCCAGCCCGCGCAGCCACACGTCCTTCCAGCTCAGCGCCCGCCCCTCGCATTCCCGCTGCAGCGCGGTCAGAAGCGGCGCGTTCACCGGCTGGCCCAGGCGCGCCAGGCCCCGCCGGGCCAGCTCCGCGTCAAAGCGCAGCAGCGCGCGCATGAAGCGCTTCGACGCCTCCGCCGCCGCCAGCGCGTCGGTGCGGCGGAAGGTGTACAGGAAGCCCTCCAGCCGCCCGTACTTTTTCATCGCGTCGTGATAGCCCAGCAGCCGGCTGCGGCGCAGCAGGTCCGGATTGAAGTCCAAAAAGCCGCCCAGCCCGCGCAGCGGCTTCACCGTGGTCAGCCAGGGCATGCGGGCGTACTCCGGGTGGGTGTGGTACGGGTGCAGCTCCACGGCCACGATCTCGTCCATGCCGTCCTCCAGGGCCATGTCCACGGGAAGGTTGTCCCAGTAGCCGCCGTCGATGTAGCGCTGGCCGTCGATCTGCCGCGCCGGGAATATGGGGAAGCAGGAGGCGGAGGCGATCACCCAGTCGCCCAGGCTGCCCGGCTTCATGTCGGTCAGCCGCACCGGCGCGCCCTGCATCTGCGGCGCGCGAAAGGTCATCACGCCCAGGCGCAGGCCCGAGGCGCGGACGCGGCCCTCGTCCACCCTTTCGCGCACCAGCGTCACCAGCGGGGAAATGTCCATGCGCAGGTGCTTCGCGTTTTCCATCAGAAAGGGCAGCACGTCCCGCTTGCGGCTCACCATGCGCTCGATGGCGAAGTCGTCCTCGTCCTCCACGGCCATGATCTGGCCCACCGTGATGTTCGACCACAGCGCCACCGCGCCCGGCAGATCGCCCTGGGCGAACAGCGCCGCGTTCAGCGCGCCGATGGACGTGCCGTACACCCCGTCAAAGCGCAGGCCCATCTCGGAAAAGGCCTGCCAGGCCCCGATCTCATAGGCGCCGCGGGACCCGCCGCCGCTGAGCACCAACGCCCGCTTCATGGGCTTCGCCTCACTCTCATCGCATACTGTAGGCATTATAGCACATACGGCAAGCCCGGACAAGGCGTAGTTTCCGCCAAAAACGAGTCATGGGGACGGTTCTACTGACTCATTTTCAATTGAAAATGAGTCAGTAGAACCGTCCCCATGACTCGTTTTTGGCAGAAACTACGCCTTGTCCGGGCTTGCC
>JAFYBB010000092.1 GCA_017540445.1 Clostridia bacterium
TGGTGGATATCTATGGCAAAATCAGCCGTCTGGACCTTGGAAACGGTGAGATAACCGACGTTACGACGCCCAGCAACGTCTTATTGAGCAGCGAGGACGGCGTCAAACATGTCGGCCACGGCACCCGCGCCGCATGCTGCTATCTCAGCGCGGACGGCCGCCTGCTGACGGCCTGGTGCGACGGCGCGAAGCTGCGATGGTGGCTGGACGGCGAGGCGCAGGTCGACGTCCCGCTGCCCGATGGCCTGACCTGGCAGGTGGCGGACAGCAGTATGTACTGCCACGTGCTCGCCCCCGCGCCCAGCGGCCTGATCGTATTGAGCGACTTTGGCGCGGACCCCGATTGCGGACACATGACCGGCTTCGCGGCCTACGGCGTCTTCAGCGGGCGCTGGATGCGCGCGGAGGACCTGGGCCGCGGCAGCGCAGACCGGCGCTTCGCCTGCGCCGATGTCAAGGCCCGGTTCGCGGCGCTGGACGCCGACGGCATGCTGCGCGCCTACGACCTGGAGGCGGGCGGCGCGCTGTGCCAGGTGCCGGTGAACCTGCCGTTGAGCTACGTCGTGCAGATGCGCTTCATACTGGACGACGGCTTTATCCTGCTGCGCATGGAGGACAACCAGTACGCGATCTACAGCGTCGAAACCGGCGAATGCGCGTGCCGCGGCACGCTTGACTGGAGCTACCGTTCCCAGACCTTCGCCTGTCTGGACGGCAATGGCCGGCGCGTGGTGCTGATCGACACCGCTACGAACAAGGGCGTGCTGCTGGACCGCGAGAGCTGGACGGAGCTGGGCCGGTTTGACAACGCCTGCGCCTACGACCCGGGCCGGGACGAGCTCTACTGCCTCGGCTACCAGGAAGAAAACGGGCGCTACGCGCTGCAGCGCCGCCGCATACCCGACCTCTGGGAGCTGATCGATATCGTCAAAGACAGCGTGGGGAAAGAGTGAGGAGTTAGGAGTTAGGAGTTAGGAGTGCTGGTACAAATCCCTGTCGGGATTTGTTTGGACAAAAGGGTCCCGCGGCATCCTTATGCTCCTCACTCCTCACTCCTCACTTCTCCCTACTCCCTACTCCCTAATCCTCCAGCACCTTCTTATACGGCATGATCATGCCCTCGTCGATCTTCCCGCCCAGCTTTTTGCGCAGCTTCGGGTTGTTCATCATGCCGCCGACCAAATACATGGCCAGCATCGTGCCCCGCTTCTTCTGGGGGAAGTCATAGAAGCCGTGCCGCTTGTAGAACCGGTGGTCGGCCCGCATCAGGCCCTGCATTTGCCAGATGAGGTCGCGGAAGATCTTCATGCCGCCCACGCCGTAGAAGTTCTTGGGCGGCAGGTAGCGCTCCGCGACGATGTGGCAGAGCGTCTCGGCCAGCCGGTCGATGGCCGCGTCCGTGTCCCGCCGGTTGCAGGCGATGCCGGCCAGCGCGTTTCCGCCCACCTCGGCGCGGGCCTCCATCAGCATCTGCAGGTTCGGCTCCGCGTCCAAATTGCCGTCCACCAGGTAGGCCACGGGCTTGCCCATCGTGACCGTCCGGTGCCCGTTGCAGAACTGCCGGTCGTCGAACAGCTTGAACCGATAGCCCATGCCGTGGTCCCGTATCGTGTATGCGTACACCAGCGCGTCCGCGGACTGTATGTGCTCACGCAGGTAGTCGGCAAAGCCGTCCTTATAGATGCACTGCCCGTCCGCGGCGCAGTGGAAGCACCCCAGGCAGCCGCCGGCGAAGGGGAACTGCCCGATGTCCACGATCTGGGTCTCGCAGGGCAGGCGCTGCTTCAGCCGCTTGCACATGGCCTGCAGCGCGCCGCCCGCGGAATTGGAATAGTCCGCCACGATCACCACGCGCTTCGGCGCGGCGACGTTCAGCGCTTCGACCCCGGCGTGCGCCGGCACGGCCGGCGCGGCCTGCGGCGGGCGGACCGCCGTCTCATGGTACCCGCGCTCCATGTTCCAAAGCACGAACCGGAAGAAGGCCAGCGCTTCGTCGCGGCCCTGCGGGTGGCGCAGGTCGTCCATGTCGGCGGACAGGCCGCGGACGTACTTCAGCCCCATATCTGCGCAGTTGTCCTGTATGAAGCGGTGGGCGGTGACGTCGTAGAAGTGCTTGGACGTGGTGATCTGGGTGGCGTATTTGCCCGACAGATCGAGGCCCTTCATCAGCTCGACGAACCTGTGCAGCTGCGCCGGCGCCAGGAACGTGTAGACCGGGTAGCAGAACAGGATCAGGTCCGCGCGCCGAAGCGCGTCCTGCCAGCCGGACGGGTCCTGCTCCAGCTTTCGGATCTGCTGGCCCACGTGGATGATCTCATAGCGGTGCTCCGGAAAGTGCTTTTGGATGTACAGCAGGGTGTACAGCGTGATGCTGTTCTTCCCCGCCGGCGAGCCGTTCAACACGACGATATTCATGGTATCCCTCTCCCCCCCTGGCCTACAGCGGCAGGTTTTTGTTCTGCCCGTGTCCCGCCGTGGCGTATTCGACGAGCTGCTTCCAGATGTTGCCGCCGCGCACGTGCATCGCGTAGCGCTTTCCGTCGCCGACGGTGAAGTCGATCAGCGCCGCGTCGACGCCGTCCCCGTCGGGCCGGATGCTGATCGCGGCGCTGTCGCACAGGACGATCGTCAGCGGCGCGTCCTGCCCGGCCCGCCTGAACAGCGGCATGGCGCAGTCCTTGCGCAGCAGCGACACGATGGCCTTGTAGTTCTCGGGAACGATCACGTACCGCTGCCCCTGGTAGCTGCTGATCACGGCCCGGTCCGGGTCGGTGAAGGTCTCCTCGCCGTTGACCAGTGTGGCCGCGTTGAACGCGGCGGCGACCTCAACCGAGTAGTCGTTGGCCTGATAGCGCGCGTACACCACGAAGCCCAGCCACGCGGTGGTGACCACAAACAGCGCGACCGCGAATATCACGACCGTCTTCATTTTCCAGCTCATCGTTCAGCCCTCCCTTGCCTACAGTATAGCCCGAAAGGCGGGCCGTGTCAAATGCAGGTCGAACATATGTTTAAATGTTGCGTTTCATGTTTTCAAGCGGGGCGTTTGGTGTTATAATGGGAGCATATCACATTGGGATGAGGAATGACATGTTTCAGCTCCATTCGGATTATCAGCCCACCGGCGACCAGCCCCAGGCCATACAGAAGCTGACGGAGGGCCTGGAGAAGGGCATGAAGCACCAGGTGCTGCTGGGCGTCACCGGCTCGGGCAAGACCTTCACGATGGCGAACATCATCAAAAACGCCAACCGGCCCGCGCTGATCATCGCCCACAACAAGACGCTGGCGGCCCAGCTCGCGGCGGAGTTCCGGGAATTCTTCCCCGAGAACGCCGTGGGCTACTTCGTGTCCTACTACGACTACTACCAGCCGGAGGCCTACATCCCCTCCACGGACACCTTCATCGAGAAGGACTCCTCCATCAACGACGAGATCGACCGCATGCGCCACAGCGCCACCAGCTGGCTGGCCGAGCGGCGCGACGTGGTGATCGTGGCCTCGGTCAGCTGCATCTACGGCCTGGGCGACCCCGAGGAGTACGAGGGGCTGTCGGTGTCGCTGCGGGAGGGCATGCAGATCGACCGGGACGACCTGATCCGCCGGCTGATCGACATACAGTTCAACCGCAACGACTTCGAGCCGGAGCGCGGCACCTTCCGCGTGCGGGGCGAGGTCATCGAGATCATCCCCGCCGCGTCGGAGAAGCGGGGCGTGCGGGTGGAGTTCTTCGGGGACGAGATCGAGCGCATCAGCGAGATCGACATCCTCACCGGCAAGGTGCTGCGGCTGATGAACCACGTGCTGATCTTCCCCGCCAGCCACTACGCCACCAGCAAGGACAAGCTGGACCGCTGCATCGAGCAGATCGAGGCGGACCTGGCCCTGCGCCTTGCGGACTTCCGCGACAGCGACCGGCTGCTGGAAGCCCAGCGGCTGGAGCAGCGGGTGCACTACGACATCGAGATGATGCGGGAGATCGGCTACTGCAGCGGCATCGAGAACTACTCCCGCTACTTCGACGGGCGGCAGCCCGGCGAGGCCCCCTTCACGCTGCTGGACTACTTCCCGAAGGACTTTCTGATCTTCATCGACGAGGCCCACGTGACCGTGCCCCAGATCCGCGCGATGTACAACGGCGACTACGCCCGCAAGCGCACGCTGGTGGACTACGGCTTCCGCCTGCCCGCCGCCTACGACAACCGGCCGCTGAAGTTCCACGAGTTCGAGCAGCGGGCGGGCCAGACCATCTACGTCTCCGCCACCCCCGGCCCCTACGAGCTGGAGCGGGCCGAGCAGGTGGTGGAGCAGATCATACGCCCCACGGGCCTGATCGACCCGGAGATCATCGTGCGCCCCGCCACCGGCCAGGTGGACGACCTGCTGGGCGAGCTGCGCACCGTCACCGAGGCCGGCGGGCGCGTGCTGGTCACCACCCTGACAAAAAAGATGGCCGAGAGCCTGACCCAGTATCTCAGGGAAATGGACATCCGGGTGGAATACCTGCACTCCGACGTGGAGACCCTGGAGCGCATCAAGCTGATCCACGGCCTGCGCAGCGGCGAATTCGACGTGCTGGTGGGCATCAACCTGCTCCGGGAGGGCCTGGACATGCCCGAGGTCAGCCTGGTGTGCATACTGGACGCCGACAAGGAGGGCTTCCTGCGCAGCGAGACCAGCCTGCTCCAGACCATCGGCCGGGCGGCCCGGAACGTGGACGGACGGGTCATCATGTACGCCGACAGCATCACCGATTCCATGCAGCGAGCCATCAGCGAGACCAACCGCCGCCGGGAGATCCAGCAGAAGTACAA
>JAFYBB010000093.1 GCA_017540445.1 Clostridia bacterium
CAGAAGCCCATCATCTGGTTCAACCGCCAGCCCTCCAACAGCACCACCGGCGAGCTCGACATGGACGCGCTGACCTTCAACGACAAGACCTATTACGTCGGCTTCGACGCCAAGCAGGGCGCTGAGCTGCAGGGCCAGATGATCGTCGATTACCTGACCTCCAAGGGCCCCGAGCTGGACCGCAACGGCGACGGCATCATCGGCTACGTGCTGTGCATCGGCGACGTCGGCCACAATGACTCCATCGCCCGCACCCGCGGCGCCCGCAAGGCTCTGGGCACGGCTGTGCCGGATACCGCCCAGGGCAAGACCGAGATCGCCACGATCGACGACGTCGATTCCGCGCCCATCGGCACCAACCGTGACGGCTCCGCCACCGACGTGCAGGACGGCTCCATCGAGATCGGCGGCAAGACCTTCGTCGTGCGCGAGCTGGCCTCCAAGGAAATGAAGAACGGCTCCGGCGCCACCTGGGACGCCGCCACCGCCGGCGACGCCATCAACGTGTGGAGCGGCGACTTCGGCGACGAGATCGACGTGGTCGTTTCCAACAACGACGGCATGGGCATGGCCGTGTTCAACGCCTGGTCCAAGGAGAACGGCGTTCCCACCTTCGGCTATGACGCCAACAGCGACGCCGTGGCCGCCATCGCGGACGGCTACTGCGGCACCATCTCCCAGAACGCCGACGTGCAGGCCTACCTGACCCTGCGCACCCTGCGCAACGCGCTGGACGACGCCGACATCATGGTGGGCATCAGCACCCCCGACGCCGCCGGCAACGTGCTGACCGACGACCTGTACTACTACGACGACGCCACCCGCTGCTTCTACGCCCTGAACGGCGCGGTCACCGCCGCCAACTACGAGGCGTTCCTGGATGCCACCGCCGCCAACCCGGCCTTCAACTTCCAGCTGAGCGAGGATGACGCCCCCACCAAGAAGGTGTGGCTGAGCATCTACAACGCCGCCGACAACTTCCTGAACGCGACCTACGTTCCCCAGCTGGAGAACTACATGAAGGTCCTGAACCTGGACGTCGAGTTCGTCAAGGGCGACGGCCAGACCGAGGCCAACCTGACCGACCGTCTGGGCAACCCCGACGAGTATGACGGCTTCGCCATCAACATGGTCAAGACCGACAACGCCGCCGCCTACATGGCCAAGTTCATGTAAGCGCTGAAAGACCCAATCGCGGTTGAGAGGACGGGTCATCAGGTGATCCTTCGCCTGATGGCCCTCTTCTCTGTCAGCGCGTCTGATTACCGATCGAACGAGGTGGGATGACAACAATGGCAGATCAGCAAGAGCGCAAGATACTGTCGATCCGCGGCATGTGCAAATCCTTCGGACGAAACCGCGTGCTCGATCACATCAATTTTGACGTCAAAAAGGGCACCATCATGGGGCTGATGGGCGAGAACGGCGCCGGCAAGTCCACGTTGATGAAGTGCCTGTTCGGAACCTATCAGAAGGACGAGGGCACGGTCTTTCTCGATGGCAAGGAGGTCAATTTCTCCGGCCCCAAGGACGCGCTGGAAAACGGCGTGGCCATGGTGCACCAGGAATTGAACCAGTGCCTGGAGCGCAACGTTCTGGATAACCTCTACATGGGGCGCTACCCGCTCACCCCGATGGGCATGGTGGACGAGAAGCGCATGAAAAACGAGGCCGCGGACCTGTTCCGCCGCCTGAATATGACGGTAAACCTGACCGCGCCGATGAAGACGATGTCGGTCTCCGCGCGGCAGATGGTGGAAATCGCAAAGGCCATCTCCTACAACGCGAAGCTGATCGTGCTGGACGAGCCGACCTCGTCGCTGACGGTCCGCGAGGTGGCGAAGCTGTTTGAGATGATGCGCAACCTGAAGGCGCAGGGCATTTCACTGGTCTACATCTCCCACAAGATGGACGAGATCTTTGAGATCTGCGACGAGATCTCGGTGCTGCGCGACGGCAACATGGTCATGACCAAGAAGACGCAGGAGACCGACATGAACGAGCTGATCGCCGCGATGGTCGGCCGCGCCCTGGACAACCGCTTCCCGCCGGTGGACAACACGCCGGGCGACACGGTGTTGTCCGTACAGCACCTCTCCACCAAATTCGAGCCGAACCTGAAGGACATCACCTTCGACGTGCGCGAGGGCGAGATCTTCGGCCTCTACGGCCTCGTCGGCGCGGGCCGCACGGAGCTGCTGGAGACGATGTTCGGCGTGCGCACCCGCGCGGCGGGGCGCGTCTACTACAAGGGGCGTCTGATGAACTTCACCAGCTCCGAAGACGCCATGGACCACAGCTTTGCGATGATCACGGAGGAACGCAAGTCGACGGGCCTGTTCCTGGAAGGCGATCTGACCTTCAACACCACCATCACCAATCTTTCCCACTACCGCACGGGCATCGCCCTGTCCAAGGACAAGATGGTGAAGGCGACGGCCAACGAGATCAACATCATGCACACCAAGTGCATGGGGCCCTCCGATTCCATAACGGCATTGTCAGGCGGCAACCAGCAGAAGGTCGTCTTCGGCAAGTGGCTGGAGCGCGACCCGGCGATATTCCTGATGGACGAGCCGACGCGCGGCATCGATGTCGGCGCGAAGTATGAGATCTACGAGCTGATCATCAAGATGGCGAAGATGGGCAAGACGATCATCGTCGTGTCCTCGGAGATGCCCGAGATCCTGGGCATCACCAACCGGATCGGCGTCATGTCCAACGGCCGGCTGGCCGGCATCGTCAACACGCGCGACACCAACCAGGAAGAACTGCTGCGCCTGAGCGCGAAGTACCTGTAATTGTAGGGGGGACAGAACATGGCAATCGAAAACGGAATCCTCAGTCTGGAAGAGGAGCAAAGGCTGCTCGCGCCGATAGACGCGCACGTGGCCGGCATACAGGACAAGATCAACGCGCTGCGCCGCGACGGCACGGACAACGTGATCGCGCTGACCAACCACATGGCCATCATCCGCGAGAACGCCAACTACACCAAGGCCGAGAAGGCGCGCATGATCGCCGAGGACAAGCAGGCGCTGGTCAAGGCCAAGGCCGTGGAGGCCCAGAACAAGGGGCAGGTCAACGCGCTGATCGCCGAGGCCGTGAAGTACCTGGACGAGAACTACGACACGGCCTACTACAACAAGGTCGTCGCGTCCTGCGAGGCGCAGAAGAGCGCCGAGAACGCGCGCTACAATGCCGAGCTCGCCAGCATGAAGAAGCAGTACGAGGCGGACCTGGCCAAGCTGACCAACGCCGGCGAGATCAAGGACGAGAAGTACGTCTTCAAGAACAAGCTGTTTGACGCGAAGCTGAAGCACGACTCCACGCTGCAGGAGATCAAGGACCGCCAACACGACGCGTTCACCCACCGCTATCACCTGATCGACCTGCTGCGCCTGTCCCGCTTCACGTTCATGGAGAACCAGAAGCAGAAGCTGGAGAACTACAGATATACCTTCAACATCAAGCAGTTCCTGTTGAACAACGGCCTGTACATCGCCATACTTGCCGTGTTCGCGCTGCTGTGCGTGCTGACGCCCATCATCAAGCACACCCAGCTGCTGACCACGAACAACATACTGAACATCCTCCAGGCCGCCTCGCCGCGCATGTTCCTGGCGCTGGGCGTCGGCGGACTGATCCTGCTGGGCGGCACGGATCTGTCCGTGGGCCGCATGGTGGGCACCAGCATGGTGCTCTCCACGATGATCATGCACAAGGGCATCAACACCGGCATGCTGTTCGGCAAGGTCTTTGACTTCACGGGGCTGCCCATCGGCGTGCGCATCGTGCTGGCGCTGGTGGTCTGCATGTGCGTCACCACCACGTTCTCTGCCATCGCCGGCTTCTTCACGGCGCGGTTCAAGATCCACCCGTTCATCTCGACGATGGCCAACATGCTGATGATGTTCGGCCTGATGACCTTCGCCACGAAGGGCGTGTCCTTCGGCGCCATCGAAATGACGATCCCCAAGACGATCATCCCGAAGATCGGCGGGCAGTTCCCCTCGATCATACTGTGGGCGGTCGCCGCGGTGATCGTGATGTACTTCATCTGGAACAAGACCCGCCTCGGCAAGAACATGTACGCCGTGGGCGGCAACCAGGAGGCCGCCGCCGTGTCCGGCATATCGGTGTTCAAGATCACCATCATCACCTTCGTGATCGCCGGCATACTGTACGGCTTCGGCGCGTGGCTGGAGTGCATCCGCATGGTCGGCTCCGGCTCGTCCGCCTACGGCCAGGGCTGGGAGACCGACGCCATCGCGGCCTGCGTGGTCGGCGGCATCTCCTTCAAGGGCGGCATCGGCAAGATCCAGGGCATCGTCGTGGGCGTGCTGATCTTCACCGCGCTGACCTATTCGCTGACGATACTGGGCGTGGACACCAATTTGCAGTTCGTGTTCTCCGGCATCATCATACTGTCCGCCGTGACCATCGACTGCCTCAAGTACGTGCAGAAGAAGTAAGACCAGCATGGTATCAAACAAGGGACTGTCTCACAACGCATAGTTAATACCAGCGTGTACATGGAGTAGGGGCGGCGATGCGCCGCCCGCCGGGAAGTACGATGTGTTTCGTACCCGGGCGGGCGGCCATTGGCCGCCCCTACGCATGCTTCACGCATCGAAAACATGTTTTGAGACAGCCCCTTGTTTTCTGTATACGAAAAGCCTGCCCTTTCAGGCAGGCTTTGGAGGTGCCACCCGGATTCGGACCGG
>JAFYBB010000094.1 GCA_017540445.1 Clostridia bacterium
CGCGATGGCGTTTCTGGCGAAGCACGGCTTGAAGGCGGAGCGCGTCACCGTGGCGGAGCATATGCCCGAGCTGCATTCCCTCTCCAAAATCAATTCCCGGCAGGCCGAAGCTGTTCGGGAGGGCATGAAGCACTGCGCCTTCTGGAAGATCACCCCCAGCGCGTCCGCCCCTGCGGTGGAGCTTCCCGCGTCTGAGTCAGAAGGCTTTGGCATTCGCGCTTCCATGTTGGGCAGTACGCTGTCTCTCACACTTTCGGGACGGCTCGACACCATCACTGCGCCGAACCTGCTGTCGTTCTTTGAGAAGGCGCAGGCGGAGCATCCGGCGGACGCCGTGACGGTGGATTGCAGCCGCCTGGACTACATCTCCTCCGCGGGGCTGCGCGTGCTGCTGATCATGCACAAGGCCTGTGCGGGCGGCGTGACGCTGTGCGGTGCAAACGAGGTCGTGACCGAGATCCTGAGCCAGACGGGCTTCGATTCGATTTTGAATATCGTCGAAGACCACTGACGGCATGTAGAAGCAGGATGAGATGACGGGAGAATCGCTGCTGATCGAGAAAGAATGGGCAGCCTGAAAGCGATGTACACCTGGCAGTTCACCTTCCCCGGCGGGAAGCTCCTGTTCATGGGCCAGGAGTTCGCCATGGACAAGGCGTGGAACGTGAAGCAGTCGATTTACAAGCGCGTCTTCTCCACCTACGACAGCCTGCCCGGCCAGGCCAACCCTGCGGGGATTGGCGGCATCCCGCCGCTGACGGCCCAGTGGCACGACTGCTACGGATACAGCCATATGCTGACCTACAGCCTGCGCCCATTCGAGACCGTCATCATCGAATTCGCGGCGCACGAAAATTGATGGTTAAGGAGGAACGATTCAGAGTGGTAAAGAAAGCACAGCATAGGAGGAGATGGATACATCATTTGTATCTGTTACTGGCGCTTGTCATTCTGCTGAATGTGGGCGCGGCGTGCGCCGACGAAAGCCCGGAAGCGATGAAAACCGTGGACCCCGTCAACCAGTCCGATGGTTTTTCCGCGGTGCTGTACGACAACACCAACGGGCTGCCCACCTCCGAGGCGAACGCCATCGTGCAGACCTCGGAGGGCTTCATCTGGATCGGCAGCTATGCCGGGCTGATCCGCTACGACGGCAACACCTTCGTGCGCATGGACTCTACCGGCGGCCTCACCAGCATCAAGTGCCTGTATGTGGACGGCCAGGACCGCCTGTGGATCGGCACCAACGACAATGGCATCGCGGTGATGGAACGGGGCGAGCTGAAAAAGTGGGGCAAGCTGGACGGCCTGAAGTCGGCCCACACCCGCGCCATCACGGGAGATCAGAACGGCACGATCTACGTGGCGACGACCTGCGGCATTGCGACGATCGATTCGGACGGCAACATGCGGATGATGGAGGACGAATCCATCGCCGAAGCGAACATGCGCGACCTGCGGATGGGCAGCGACGGGATCATCTACGGCCTGACCAATTTCGGCGACCTGATGAAGATCAAAGACGGCGGGCTGATCAGCTTCCTCAGCGCGGAGGAAAGCCCCGTAAAGGGCGTGGCTTCCATGCTCCCCGACCCGGCGGAACCCGGCAAGCTCTGGTTTGAGGGCGCCGATTACGGTTTCTATCACGCCGCCTACGGGGAAGACCTCACCGACCTGGAGCCGATCGACATCCAGCCGCTGAGCTCCGTGCAGTCGATGGAGTACATCGACGGTAAGGTGTGGATCTGCTCCTCCTATGGCATCGGTGTGCTGACGGACGACGGCATCCATGTTCTGGAAGATCTGCCCATGAACAACTCCGTAGGCCATGTGATGCGGGACTACCTGGGCAATCTCTGGTTCACCTCCACGCGCCAGGGCGTGATGAAGGTGGTGCCCAACCAGTTTACCGACCTGTTTGAGCGCTATGGGCTGTCCACGCGGGTGGTGAATTCCACCTGCATGTGCGAGGACAAGCTGTTCGTCGCGACAGACACCGGATTGATCGTCATCGACGAAAACGGTCCGCTTTCCAGCCTCCCGCTGACGAAGGCCGTGACCAACACCGGCGCGGACTTTGAAGCGGACGTGGAAGCGGACGACCTGATCAAGCTGCTGGACGGCGTCCGGATCCGCTCCATCATCCGCGACAGCCAGGATCGGCTTTGGATCTCCACCTGGCGCAAATACGGGCTGCTGCGCTATAAAGAGGGCGAACTGACCGTGTTTGCCCAGGGTGACGGACCGCTGTCCAACAGCATGCGAGCTGTCTGCGAGCGCAAGGACGGCTCGATCCTCGTGGCGCTCACCGGCGGCGTAAACGTCATCGACGGCGACAGCATCGTCGCCTCCTACGGCGAGGCAGACGGCATTGTCAACACCGAGAGTCTGACCGTCGCGGAGGGCACGGACGGCGACATCGTGCTCGGCTCCAACGGCGGCGGAATCTACATTATCAATGAGTCCGGCGTGCGGAACATCAACGTCGAGGACGGGCTGCCCTCTGACATCGTGATGCGCCTCAAGCGAGACCCGAAGCGGGATTTGATCTGGATCGTCACCAGCAGCGCCATCGCTTACATGACGCCGGACTACCAGGTGACGACGATTCAGAAGTTCCCCTACAGCAACAATTTCGATCTCTTTGAGAACAGCAAGGGCGACATGTGGGTGCTCTCAAGCAACGGCATCTACGTGACGCCGGCCGAGGAACTGATCGCCAACGGGGAGATCAACCCCGTGTACTACAGCATCGCCAACGGCCTGCCCTGCATCACCACGGCAAATTCCTACAGCGAACTGACCGGCGAGGGTGACCTGTACATCGCAGGTACCACCGGCGTCTGCAAGGTCAACATTGAGGAGCCCTTTGAGAATGTTGACGATTTGAAGGCGACGGTCCCGTTTGTGGAGGTGGACGGCCAGACACTGTACCCCAACGCGGACGGAGCGTTCACGATTCCTTCAAACACCCAGAAGCTGACCGTTTACAGCTATGTGTTCAACTATTCGCTGAGCGATCCCCAGGTGAGTTACCGCCTGGAGGGCTTCGAGCACAACGGCACGACAGTCAACCGCAGCGATATGGTGCCCGTGGACTACACCAACCTGCGCGGAGGCACGTATCATTTCACGATGCAGCTGAAGGACTCCATGGGCCGGGGCGACCGGGAAGTGTCCGTTCTGATCGTCAAGGAGAAGGCCTTCTACGAGCAGGCATGGTTCTACGTCCTTGTGGGGTTCGCTGCGGCGGTCGTGATCGCACTGCTGGTGCGAGCATATGTCCGCAGGAAGATGAGCGCGCTGGAGGCCAAGCACCGGGAGGAGGCCAAGCGGGAGCGGATCGAGAACGAGCTGCAGCTGGCGACGAACATCCAGGCTTCCGTGCTGCCCCATACCTTCCCGGCTTTCCCGGATCGGAACGAATTTGACATCTACGCCAGCATGACGCCCGCCAAGGAGGTCGGCGGCGATTTCTACGATTTCTTCTTGATC
>JAFYBB010000095.1 GCA_017540445.1 Clostridia bacterium
CCTGTGCTGCATCAGGTAGGAAAAGTTCATGCCGATGACCAGTATGACGAGCATGCCGATGGCGAGGGCGATCAGCGAGCCCAGGGGTCCGGCCACGGGCAGGAAGGTGGTGCCGGGCATCACGAAGGCGCCCCAGCCCACTGTGCAGCCGAACGCGATGCCCAACACATCCAGGGGAGAAAGATATCGGTCGTATTCGATATTGACTCTGTTCTGCTCCATAAGTATGCCTCCGCCGCGTTGACGTTGTGATGCGCTAATATGATTATAACATAAAAAGCGCCGCATGAAAAGACAAATTCAGGAAATGCGCAGAGAAATGGAGAGAATCGCATCAGTGACGCGCGTGAAGGCGCGGAGTGTCAGAACGGGCCCACCCATTTTTCCCAGATCCGCTTGAATACGCCGCCCCGGGCGGCTACCGATTCCGCGGCGACCACGGGGATGCGGGCGATCTCCCGGCCCTCCACGCGAATCACCACGCTGCCGGCCCGCTGGCCCGCGCGCACCGGCGCCGGGAGCGACTCGGGCAGGTCGGGGGAGAGCTGTACCCGCTGCTCGTCGCCCCGGTTCACCAGCAGCGTCAGGTCCCCGTCCAGCATCAGCGCCACGCCGTCGGCCACGCCGCCGGTGACGGGCAGCGTGCCCTTGACCCGCGTGCCGCGCACGGCCACCGGGTACTTACGGTAGTTCGCGAAGCCGTAATCGAACATCTGCCGGGCGATGGCGAAGCGCTCCTTGCCCGAGGCCGCGCCCAGCACCACGGCGATCAGGCGCATGTCCGAGCGCCGGGCGGTGGCGCTGACGCAGTACCCGGCCTCGTTGGTGGAGCCGGTCTTGCCGCCGTCGCAGCCGTCGTACAGCTTCAGCAGCTTGTTGGTGTTCACCAGCTGGGTCACCCGGCCGTCGCCGTGGTCCAGGTCCTCCATCCACACAGAGGAATAATTGAAGTAATCCGGGTGGCTGAACATCTGCCGGGACATCACGGCCACGTCCCGGGCGGTGGTGTGCTGGCCCTGGGCGGGAAGCCCCGTGCAGTTTTCAAAGTGGGTATTCGCCATGCCCAGTTCTTCGGCGCGCCGGTTCATGGCGTCCACGCACAGCGCCTCGCTGCCGTACAGCGCCTCGGCCAGGGCCACCGCGGCGTCGTTGGCGCTGCCCACGATCATGCACTTTAAGAGCGTGCCCACCGTCTGCCGCTCGCCGGTGTCCAACAGCACCTGGCTGCCGCCCATGCCCGAGGCCTCCGGCGAGATCGTGATCGCGTCGTCGATGCCCACGCGCCCGGCGTCCAACTGTTCCAGCGTCAAAAGGATCGTCATCACCTTCGTGACCGAGGCCACGGGACGCGGGGCGTCGGCGTTCATCTCGAATATGATCTGGCCGCTGTCCGCCTCCATCAGCAGCACGGCGGCGCAGTCGGGGTGAAGGGGCGGCTTCTCCAGCAGCGGCGCCTCCGATACCGGCGGCAGCGCCGCGGGGGTCGGGGCGGGCGCGGCGGTGGGGGACAGGTCGAGGGCTTCCCCGCGGGCCGGCAGGGCCTGGCACGACAGCAGCAGTGACAGCAGCAGCGCGACGATGAGCTTGCGCATGGCATGATCCTCCGTCTCTTTGAAATCCACTGCTCCATAGTGTGCAGGCCGTGGCCAAAACATGACTGGGCGGCGCTTTGATCTGTTGACGCCGTGATGCTCGACCGCTGTGCAATGCCCAATCGTTGATCCGTTATTTCTGATTTAAGAGAATTTTTGTATAAATTGCCCTTGCAATCGGCGCAAAATAGTGCTATAATCCCAATATTGGCGTAGATTGTGTTTGCAATTTATGGCGCGCATGCGGCTTTTGCCGCTATGCGGGCGGTTACAGACGATGAGAAAGGCGGGGGTTTCCGAAATGGTCGGTTACGGCATGAAGAATAAAAAGGTGAGGCAGCGCACGCTGGCGGATTCCGGCAAGCGCCAGGCGGCGTATCTTGCGATGGTTCTGCCGGGCATGCTGTTTTTGTTGGCGTTCTGCTATTTGCCGATGCCCGGCATCATACTGGCGTTCAAGAAGTATCAGATGACGGTGCCCACGGCGAATTCCCTCTTCAAGAACATCTTCCTGAACAGCCTGGTCTGCTCGGAGTGGAACGGCCTGAACAACTTTACCTACCTGCTGAAGGACGCCCCGATGCTGATTCGCAACACCGTGGGCTACAACCTGCTGTTCATGGTGGTGGGCGTGGTGCTGCAGGTGGGCCTGGCGGTCGTCATCAACGAGATGCGCAATCGCAAGACCGCCAAGGTGTATCACACCATCATGTTCATGCCCTACTTCGTCAGCTGGATCGTGGTCATGTACGCGCTGTACGCGATGATCGCGGCCAACGGCTTCTTCAACCAGATCAATGCCACGCTGGGCAAGGACGCGGTGAAGTTCTACAGCCAGAAGCAGTATTGGCCCTGGATCTTCCTGCTGGCCAACATCTGGAAGTACACCGGCCAGGGCTCCATCATCTACCTGGCCACGCTGACCGGCTTTGACGAGCAGCTGTACGAGGCCGGCGCCATCGACGGCGCCAGCAAGTGGCAGCAGTTCAAGTACATTACGCTCCCCCAGCTGATGCCCGTCATCGTGATGCTGCAGATTCTGGCCGTCGGCCGAATCTTCAACGGCGATTTTGACATGTTCTACTCCCTGCCCAACGGCTCGGGCACGCTGCGCCAGGTGACCAGCACCATCGACACCTACGTGTACGACATGCTGAAGAAGGGCAACCTGCGCAACTCCTTCGGCTACGCCGGCGCGGGCGCGTTCTTCCAGTCTGTGGTGGGCTTTGTGCTGATCCTCGTGACCAACGGCATCGTGCGCAGGAGCCATCCCGACATGGCGCTGTTCTGATGAAGGGAGGGTGCGAAAATGACTGCTGTTGATTTCAAGAAGCTCAAGAAGGCCGAAAAGGAATCCGCCCGCCACAGCGCGGCGCGCAACCAGATTTCCCGCGGCGCGAACCTGGTCTTCAATATAGTGCTGATCATCGCTTGCATACTGATCATCTTCCCGCTGTGGATCATCATCATCTCTTC
>JAFYBB010000096.1 GCA_017540445.1 Clostridia bacterium
GATCAGTATGATCAGCGCCAGGCACACCATCGCCACCTTGTTGGCCCTCAGGCGGCGCATGGCGTCCTGCCAGTAGGTGATGGATTCGCGCATCATGATCAGCTGTTCCCGCTCCTCCTTGGTGGCGGGGAGCATCATCTCGGGGGTCAGCTTGATCTTGAACGGGTCGAGCACCGGCTTGGGCGGCAGCTTCACGTTGTTCACAGTCTGTTTATCCATGTCGCGCCGCTCCTTTATTCGTATTTGATGCGCCGGTCGATGACGCCGTACAGCAGGTCCACGATCAGGTTCATCAGCACCAGCAGCGCCGAATAGAAGATCGTCACGCCCATGATCAGCGGATAGTCGCGGTTGTTGATGGACTCCACGAAGAACTTGCCCATGCCGGGGATCGTGAAGATCTTCTCAATGACGAAGCCGCCCGTCAGTATGCCCGCCGTCAGCGGCCCAAGGTAGGTGACCACCGGCAATATGGCGTTGCGCAGCGCGTGCTTGAACAGCACGACCTTCTCCTGCAGGCCCTTGGCGCGGGCCGTCTTGATGTAGTCCTGCCGCAGCACGTCCAGCATGCTGGAGCGCATCAGTCGGGAGATGTAGCACATGGGGTTGAAGGACAGCGCCAGCGCGGGCATGATGTAGTGCTGCCACGTCTTCAGGCCCAGCGTGGGCAGCCAGCCCAGCTGCACGCCGAAGAAGAACAGCAGCGCCGTGGCCATCACGAAGTTGGGCACCGCGATGCCCAGGTTGGCGATGAACATCACGATGCGGTCCAGCGGCTTGTTGTGCTTGAACGCGGCGATGATGCCCACGGGCACGCCGATCAGCACCGACAGCAGTATCGCCACCACGCCGACGCCCGCCGACACCGGGAATTTCTCGCCCAGGATCTGGTTGACCGAGAAGCCGATGCGCTTGTAGCTGTCGCCCAGATCCAGCCGGATCAGGCGCTTCAGGTACATCAGGTACTGTTCAAAGATCGGCTTGTTCAGGCCGTACTTGGTCTCCATCATCTCCACCGTCTTCGCGCTGGCGCGCTCGGTGTTGAACGGGCCGCCGGGGATCATGTTCATCAGGAAGAACGTGATGGTCGCGATGATGAACAGCGTCAGCAGCGCCGACAGGACCCTTCGTATCACAAATCTCGTCAAAGGCAATCACCCTCAGGTCAACAGAGTCATTATATTATAACATCCCAGCGCGTTTCGTCAAGTGCAATCAGGTTTTTTTTGCAACAAATCAGGCAAAAAGATGCAAATATCCGCCCGACAGCGCGCATTACAGGCAGTT
This sequence comes from Clostridia bacterium, assembly GCA_017540445.1. Lineage (GTDB taxonomy): Bacteria > Bacillota > Clostridia > Christensenellales > Aristaeellaceae > UBA2862. The sequence goes on from JAFYBB010000096.1 coordinate 1,288, forward strand.
TTTAACGGTTTTCGGCCAACGGGGCGCGAATCAATGCAAATGCGGGTTTGGCCCGCCTGTCTTGCCATGCGCGGGGTTTTATTCTATAATACAGTTAGACGGCGCGCACGCGCCGAATACGCGAACCGGAGGAGAACACCATGCCTGAACTGAAGCTGCCCTTCCTGGGCCACGGCGGCGACTACAACCCCGACCAGTGGCGCGACCGGCCCGACATACTGGCCGAGGACATCCGCCTGATGAAGCTTGCCGGCTGCAACCTGATGAGCGTGGGCATATTCGCCTGGGCGGCCCTGGAGCCGGAGGAGGGCGTGTACGACTTCGACTGGCTGCAGGGCGTGCTGGACAGCCTGCACGCGGCGGGCATCTCCGCCTTCCTGGCCACGCCCAGCGGCGCGCGCCCGGCCTGGATGAGCCAAAAATACCCGGAGGTATTGCGGGTGCGGCCCGACGGGCTGCGCAACCTGCACGGCGAGCGCCACAACCACTGCTTCACCTCGCCGGTGTACCGGGGCTTTGTGAACCGCATGAACACGGCGCTGGCCCGGCGCTTCGGCAGCCACCCGGCGGTGGTGGGCTGGCACATCTCCAACGAATACGGCGGCGAGTGCCACTGCGAAAAATGCCAGCAGGCCTTCCGGGAATACCTGAAGGCGCGCTACGGCACGCTAAAGGCGCTGAACCGGGCCTGGTGGACGGGCTTCTGGAGCAAGACCTATACCGACTGGAGCCAGCTGCACAGCCCGACGCCGCTGGGCGAGAGCGGGCTGCACGGGCTGAACCTGGCCTGGCGGCGCTTCGTCACCCGCCAGACCGCCGACTTCATACGCGCCGAGGCCGAACCGCTGCGCGCGCTGACGCCGAACCTGCCCGTCACCACGAACCTGATGGAGCTGTTCGACGGTCTGGACTACTTCGAGCTTTCAAAGGAACTGGACTTTGCCAGCTACGACAGCTATCCCCGCTGGGGCGGCCCCGACGACGCGAAGACCGCCGCCAGCGCGGCCTTCAACTACGACCTGATGCGCTCATTGAAGCAAAAGCCCTTCGCGCTGATGGAGTCCACCCCCTCCCAGGTGAACTGGCAGCCGGTGTGCAAGCTGAAGAAGCCGGGCATGCACCTGCTCTCCAGCCTCCAGGCGGTGGCCCACGGCGCGGACACGGTGCAGTACTTCCAGTGGCGCAAGAGCCGCGGCGGCAGCGAGAAGTTCCACGGCGCGGTGGTGGGCCACAGCGGCCACGAGCGCACCCGGGTGTTTGGAGACGTACAGGCGGTGGGCGCGGCGCTTACAAGGCTGAACGGTTTACAGGGCGACATGCCGGTGGCCGAGGTGGCGCTGCTGTACGATCTGCCCAACCGCTGGGCGCTGGACGACTGCCAGGGCCCGCGCCGGGAGAAGCACTACATGGACGTGGTGCTGGAGCACTACAAGGCGCTGAAGGATAAGGGCGTGGACGTGGACGTGATCGACCAAAGCCGCGGCTTCGACGGCTACAAGCTGATCGTCGCGCCGATGCTGTACATGCTCAGGCCCTCCGCCGCCCAGCGCCTGACCGAATTCGTAAAGAACGGCGGGACCCTCGTGTGCACCGCCATGACCGGCCGCGTGGACGAGGACGACCTGTGCTTCCTGGGCGGCTTCCCCGGCCCGCTGCGCGAGGTCCTGGGCATCTGGTGCGAGGACATCGACGCGCTGTACGACGGCGAGGAAAACGCGATCGACATGGGCGGCAAAGCCTACCCCTGCATCGAGCTGTGCGACCTGATCCACGCCGAGACCGCCCGGGTGTTGGGGATCTATGGCAAGGACTTCTACGCCGGCGAGCCCTGCGTGACCCGCAACGACCTGGGCGGCGGCGCGGCCTACTACATCGCCACCCACCCCTGTTCCGAATTCCTGGACGACTTCTACAAGGCTGTTTTCAGCCGCGCGGGCGTTGTGCCGCTGATCGAAAACCTGCCTTCCGGCGTGGACGTGTGCCGCCGGGGCGATATGCTGTTTGTGATGAACTTCACCGGAAAGCCCGTCACCGTGACCCTGCCCGCGGGCGAGGACGCGCTGACCGGCGAGAGGGTCGGCGGCGCGACGGCGCTGCCGGTGAACGGCCTGAAAGCCGTGCGCGTGGAATCGCCGCAAATGCCTTTGACCGGCGCATGATGCCGCTGCAGGCGGCCGTGAACCCTCGGCGCGAGGCTTTTGGTGGGGGGGACGGTTCCTCCAACCACATTTAAAAGTGGTTGGAGGAACCGTCCCCCCACCATTCAACTGTCCTAATATCGAAAAAGTGTTGGATTTACAACAGTTTTTTCTCCTATAGAAGAAAAAACTGTTGTAAATCCCATCTTGTTTTACGCAGTTTTCACACGCTTTTGGGGCGCTTGCGGGGAAAACCATACCGGCGCGGCATTGACAAGGCGCGCCAAACATGCTACAATCAATCCAATCCGTCAGGCGACGGGGAACATGTCCCGGGGAGAGGCACCGAAAGAGAACGCGCGCCACTGGCTGAAAGCGCGCGGCGGCGGCCACCGCGGGGTACCGGCCCCCGATGACAGGCGTTTCGCGCGCGTTACAGCGC
>JAFYBB010000097.1 GCA_017540445.1 Clostridia bacterium
CAACAATTCTTCTATGTCTATCCGCTTCATTCAGCTCACCTCTGCTGAATGTTTCGGCTTCTTCTCGTTTTATCCTTTTTGTTAACACAATGTTAACTATCGCGCTCACTCTTCCTCGCTAAGTAAATGATGTCGCCCTGGTATTACGGGCTTGTAATGGTTGGTCGGCGGGGCGGTGAAATTGGCCGATTTTGTGATGTTAATGGCGGTTTGCTTGACAAGCCATGCGCCGGAAAGTACAATCTATAGATGGTTCACCGATGATACGAACCGTTCGTTCACACCATACCGGGCGACAGAGGGAGAAGAGCAAGTGACGGTTTTTGATGCGCTGTACAAGTTGATACTGGGCCCCCTCGGGCTGCTGTTTGACGCCGTGTATACCTTTGCGCTGCGCATCGTGAAGAGCCCCGGGATGTCCATCGTGTTTTTGAGCCTGGCCATCAATTTGCTGGTGCTTCCGATGTACAACCGCGCGGACGCGCTGCAGCTGGAGGAGGGCGAGGAGGCGGCGCGGCTGAAGCCGGGCGTGTCCCACATCCGCAAGGTGTTCAGGGGCGACGAGCGCTTCATGATGCTGCAGACCTACTACCGGCAGAACCACTACAAGCCGTATTACGCGCTGAAGGGCTCCCTCTCCCTGCTGCTGCAGATCCCCTTCTTCATCGCCGCGTACAACTACCTGTCGGGCCTGCAGGCGATCCAGGGCGTGGCCTTTGGCCCCATCCGGGACCTGGGCGCGCCGGACGGGCTGATCCGGATCGGCGGCGTCGCCGTTCACCTGCTGCCCATATTGATGACGGGCATCAACCTCGTCTCCGGCGCCATCTACACAAAGGGCATGCCGCTCAAGAGCAAGATCCAGCTGTACGGCATGGCGCTGATCTTCCTGGTGCTGCTGTACCCATCCCCGTCGGGCCTGGTGTTCTACTGGACGCTGAACAACGTGTTCTCGCTGGCCAAGAACGTCTACAGGCGGGTGAAGCCGTCCGCGGCGGTGCGCCGGGGGCTGTGCTCCGCGCTGGGCGCGGCCTTCCTGGTGGTGTTCCTGTTCGTCAATCCGGCCCACACCGCCCCCGGCAAGATCGCCGTGTTCGTGGTGTTTCTGGCCTTCCAGCTGCCGGCCCTGCTGCCCTGGCTCCGGCGGCGCAGGCCCGCGGGCGCCCCGTCCGGTCGTGAGCGCCCGGACAAGTGGATATTCTACATCTGCTGCGCGCTGCTGGCGCTGCTGACCGGCGTGCTGATCCCCTCCGAGCTCATCAAGGCCTCGCCCGAGGAATTCGTGATCCTGACCCGCTACGAGCCCCCGGTCCACTACCTGTACAGCACCGCGCTGCTGGGCCTGGGGACCTTCGTGCTGTGGGGCGTGGTGTTCTACAGGATGTCCTCGCCCAAGGGGCGCAGCGCGTTCAGCGCCGTCGTGGTCATGCTGACGGGCGCCGCCGTCGTGGACTACATGTTCTTCGGCAAGGGCTACGGCAACATCTCCTCCTGGATGGTCTACGACGAGCCCATCGACGTCACGATGGCGCAGTGCGCCGTCAACGCGGCGGTCGTGCTGGCGGTGATGGCCCTGCTGTACCTGCTGTGGCGAAAGCTGCCGGTGCTGGCCCGCGTCGCCTGCCTGTCCGGCTGCCTGGCCGTGGCGGCCATGTCGGTCATGAACATCGCCTCCATTCAAGAGCAGACGCCGCCGATCCAAAAGCACGCGGAGAAGCTGAAAATCCAGCAGCAGCCCGCCATACAGCTGGACCGGAAGGGCAAAAACGTGATCGTGCTGATGCTGGACCGGGCGGTCGACGGCTTCGTCCCCTACATGCTCAACGAGATCCCGGGGCTCATGGAGCGCTTCGACGGCTTCACCTGGTATCCCAACACCATCTCCTACGGCTATCACACCAACGTGGGCTCGATCAGCCTGTTCGGCGGCTATGAGTACACCCCGGACGCCGTGAGCGCGCGGACGGACGTGAAGCTGCGCGAAAAGCACAACGAGGCGCTGAGGCTGATGCCGCTGAACTTCCGCGACGCGGGCTACCAGGTGACGGTCTGCGACCTGCCCTACGCCAACTACAAGTGGATCTCCGATCTGAGCATATTTGACGACTGCCCCGACATCCGCGCGTTCAACGCGTCGGGGAGGATCGCCAGCGACAGCGTCCGGCAGTCGGCGTACAGCAATCACGTGCGCAACAGGAACCTCTTCTGCTACAGCATCATGCGCGTCTCGCCGCTGCTTTTGCACATGCAGCTGTACAACGAGGGCTTTTACAACGAGGCGGACGCCCTGAAGAACAGCCGCGACGCGGACGGCGTGGGCTGGGTGTCGGGGGAGTTCCTGAACGCCTACCTGGTGCTGAAAAACCTGAAGGAGATCACCTACTTTACCGACGACGGCACCGATACCTTCCTGTCCATGTGCAACGATACGCCCCACGGCGTCGTCACGCTGCAGGAGCCGGAGTACGAGCCGGCGGCCGTGATCGACAACGAGGCGTATGAGGAGGCCCACGAGCTGCGCTACACGCCCGACGGCCGGCCGCTGCGCCTGGTGGTGGATGGCGACAGGGCCAATCTGCGCATCTACGAGGTCAACATGGCCGCCTTCCTCAAGCTGGGAGACTGGTTCGATTACATGCGGGAAAACGGCGTGTATGACAATACCCGCATCATACTGGTGGCGGATCACGGCTACGATCTGTACCTGTTCGGCTTTGACCTGCGCAAAAAGTACCCGGGCAAGCTGGAAAACATGGCGGAAGCCACCGAGTGGTGGGACACGATGAGCGCCAATCCGCTGCTGATGGTGAAGGATTTTGACGCCAAGGGCTTTACCACCGACACGCGGTTCATGACCAACGCCGACACGCCGTGCCTGGCGTTCTCCGGGCTGATCGACGATCCCCGCAATCCGGCCACCGGCAACCCCGTCACCGACGACGCCAAGTACCTGCCGGAGCAGCACATCATCGAATCGGAATGGCGGACCGGAAAGAACAAGGGCTACGCGTTTGCCGACCCGGTGACGGTGACGCTGCGCAATCAGAACATCTTCGAGTCCGCAAACTGGACGGTTGAAGGGATTGGGGAATAGGCAATAGGCAATAGGGAGTAGGGAGTAGGGAGTAGGGAGTAGGGAGTAGGGAGTAGGGAGTAGGGAGTAGGGAGTAGGGAAAGCGCCCGTCACGGCGCTTTTTTCATGCGGTCGAGGGCCGCCTGGGCGCGGCGGAGGTCCTCCCGGGAGGCGGTGCGGTTGCCGTAGCGCACGGGCAGGTAGACCTCCCGAAGCGCCCGAAGCCCGTCGATGCCGGGAGCCGAGGCGTTTTCATCCTGTATTTGAAGCGTGTTCATGGTCGGCGATACCCTGCCGCCCCGGGCGCGCAGCAGCACAAGC
>JAFYBB010000005.1 GCA_017540445.1 Clostridia bacterium
AGCTTCCCCATCCGCAGATGGGGAAGTACCCGCGAAAACGCACCGCCGCCCACGCAATTTATTGCGGGTCGGCGGCAGCGCCGCGCTGGCATCCGAAGGATGCGCGCGGGCTGGTCGCGCCTGCGCGTAGGCGCAGTGGCGCGACTGCTATACGGGGGATAGGGCGCTCCAGACGAACCGCCGCGCACGACGATATGTTCAGAGGTCCCCCACCACCGCAAGCGGTCCCCCTCCCCACTGCGGTGGGGAGGCAAGACAGTAGAACCGTCCCCATGTAAACCCGCGGGGGAAGGTTAATTTTTTGGTTGCGCATTTCGGCCCCTTATGTTATGATAATATCAACACATGACGGGGGGATTGTGACATGGACAAAAGCAATTGGGATCAGGTGTTTGCCGCGCGGTTCGCGCGCCACGAGGACGAGCTGAAATGGCTGTACTGCGAGCTGTACCACGGCGACATGCAGGCCTACACCTATTTTGTCGGCATGCTGTTTCGCGCCTGGCAGGCCCGGCCGGAGGCGCTGAGGCGCCTGGACGCCGAGCGGGAGGCGAATCCCGACTGGTATCGGGGCCGGGACATGACGGGCATGCTGATGTATGTCAAGCCCTTCGCCGGCACGCTGAACGGCGTGCGCGAGCGTCTGGATTACATACAGGATTGCGGGGTAAACTACCTGCACCTGATGCCGCTGCTGGAGAGCCCGGAGGGCCGCAGCGACGGCGGCTATGCCGTCAGCGACTTCCGCAAGGTGCAGCCGGAGCTGGGCACGATGCAGGACCTGGCCGCACTGGCGGGCGACTGCCACGACCGGGGCATCAGCGTGTGCCTGGACTTCGTGATGAACCACACCAGCGAAGACCACGAGTGGGCGCGCCGGGCCCGGGAGGGGGACGTCACCTGTCAGAACCGCTACTTCTTCTACGACAACTGGGACGTGCCCAACGAGTACGAGAAGACCGTGCCCCAGGTGTTCCCCACCACTGCCCCCGGCAATTTCAGCTGGTGTCCGGCGCTCAAAAAGGTGGTCATGACCACCTTCTGGCCCTACCAGTGGGACCTGAACTACGCCAACCCGATGGTGTTCAACGACATGACGGACAACATGCTGTTCCTGTGCAACCAGGGGGTGGACGTCATCCGCCTGGACGCCACGCCCTACATCTGGAAGGCGCTGGGCACCACCTGCCGCAACCTGCCCGAGGTGCACACGCTGGTGCGGATGATGCGCATGGCCTGCGAAATCGTGTGCCCCGGCACGCTGCTGCTGGGCGAGGTGGTCATGGCCCCGGACAAGGTGGTGCCCTACTTCGGCACCGTGCAGAAGCCCGAGTGCCACATGCTGTACAACGTGACCACGATGGCCTCCATCTGGCACACCGTGGCCACGCGGGACACGCGGCTGCTGTGCCACCAGCTGCGGCAGGTGTTCGCGCTGCCGGGCCAGTACACGTTCCTGAACTATTTGCGCTGCCACGACGACATCGGCTGGGGCCTGGACTACGACTTCCTGGCCCGCTTCGGGCAGACGGAGGTGGCCCACAAGAAGTACCTGAACGACTACCTGACCGGCAAGTGGCCCGGCAGCCCCGCCCGGGGCGAGCTGTACAACGACGACCCCAGGCTGGGGGACGCCCGGCTGTGCGGCACCACGGCGTCGCTGTGCGGCGTCCAGAGCGCGCTGGAGTCGGGCGACGCCGCGGCGCTGGACAGGGCGCTGACGCTGGACGTCGCGCTGCATGCGCTGATGTTCACCCTCAGCGGCGTGCCGGTGCTGTACAGCGGCGACGAGATCGGCCAGCTGAACGACGAGCGCTACCACGACGACCCGCTGAAGGCCGAGGACAGCCGCTACCTGCACCGGGGCGACATGGACTGGCGGGCCGCCGAAAAGCGGCGCGACGCATCCACGCCCGAGGGCCGGCTGTTCCAGGCGATCAAGCGGCTGGAGGCCCTGCGCGCCGGACACGTGGCCTTCGACGCCTCGGCCAAGGTCAGCCTGCTGCCCGCGGCCGGCGACAGCGCGCTGAGCATCGAGCGCCGTTACGGCGGCGAGCGGCTGGTGGCGCTGTACAACTTCTCCGACTGGCCCGTGCCCGCGCTGCCCGGCGAGTCCGGCGCATTCACCGACCTGTGGACCGGAAAGCGGGTCCAGGCCGAGGGGCTGACCGTGCCGGCCAACGGGTTCAGGTGGCTGGCTTGTGAGGAATGAGAATGGAGAGTGGAGAGTGAAGAGTGGAGATAAGAAGCGGATTCTGTGGGCGGTGATGGCGGCGCTGCTGGTGCTGGCCTTGACGGCGTGCGGCGACAAGGTCGTGTCGCCGCACGCGTCGGCGGAGATGGCTTCGGTGACGGCGGATGAGATCCGCGCGCGCGTCGCGGCCGAGCCGGACGCGGCGTACCTGTTCGCGGTGAACGTGGGCAAGGGCGACGCGCTGATCCTGCGGGCGGGGGACTGGGTGGGCCTGATCGACGCGGGCAAGGCCTGGGCGCGGGGCCGCGTGCTGAGCGCGCTTTCGCCGATGCTGACGGGCGGGCGGCTGAACGCGGTGTTCCTGACCCACACCGACGACGACCACGCCGACGGCCTGCGCTGGATGGCCGAGGCGGACGGCCTCACGGCGGACGGCCTGTACGCCCCGGCCTTCTACAGCGGCAAGCAGGCGGAGAAGCACCCCGCCGTCAAGGCGGCGGAGGCGCTGATCGGCTCCGCTGACGTGCAATGGCTGCGGCGGGGCGACGAGGTATTCCTGGGGAACACCGGCGCGACGCTGCGGGTGCTGGCCCCGGCGTCGCCGCACGAGGACGAGGACGACAACTCGCTGGTGATGCTGCTGGCCTGCGACGCCGGCAGAATGCTGCTGACCGGGGATATGGAGCTGCCCGGCGAGGCCGACCTGCTCTCCTTCGGCGACGACCTGCGCTGCGACGTGCTGAAGGTGCCCAACCACGCCGACGGCGACACCACGAGCGCCCAGTTCGCCGCCGCGGCCGCGGCGCGGCTGGCCGTGATCTCCACCGACAGCGCCCAGAAGCCCGACACGCCCGACCCGGGCGTCATCGCGCGGCTCCAGGCCGCGGGCAGCCGGGTGGTCATGACCCAGGACAGCGAGCTGGGCCTGTTCATCACGCTGAAGGGCGGCGACGTCACCGTGGAATCCGTGCCCTTCGGCGCGCCGCCCGTCGACGGGCTGTACATCGCCGAGGTGGACGCCTCGGACGACCGGGTCGTGATCGGCAACCGCTCCGGCGACGCGCTGTCGCTTTCGGGCTGCTGCCTGTACTCCGACCGCGGCGATGAGCTGTTCGCCTTCCCGGACGGCACAACCGTCGCCCCCGGCGAGACCCTGACCGTCGGCACGTATTCCACCGACGGCCCCCATGACCTGCTCTGGCCCGACAAGAAGGTCATCCACAAGAAAAAGGCCGACACCATCTACCTGTACGACGGGTGCGGCCGGGTGGTTGATCGGGGGGAGAACGGAAAATAATCAACAGCAGGGGCGCCGCCGCCCCTGCTGTTGATTATGCTCTGCTGACTACGCCCCCGTCAGCACCTCGCAGCCGTCCCCGGTGATCGCCACCAGATCCTCCACGCGCACGCCGAAGCGGCCGGGCAGGTAGATGCCGGGCTCGATGGAGAACACCATGCCGGGGCGGGCGACGATGTCGCTGACGGCGGAGCAGTCCGGGAACTCGTGCACGTCCAGGCCGATGCCGTGGCCGGTACGGTGGGTGAAGTACGGCCCGTAGCCGGCGTCCTCGATCACCTTCCGGGCGGCGCGGTCGATGTCCTTCATCAATACGCCGGGGCGGCAGGCGGCGATGCCCGCGCGGTTGGCGGCATAGACGATGTCGTACACCCGCTTCTGCTCGTCGGTGACTTCGCCGAACTGCGCGGTGCGGGTCATGTCGCTGCAATAGCGCTTCCAGATGAGCCCCACGTCCATGATCACGGTGTCGCCCGGCGCAAGCCGGGTGCCGTCGCTGTCGTGGTGGGGCTCCGCGCCGTTTTTGCCGAAGCAGATCAGCGGCGTGAAGGACGGGCCCTCGGCGCCCAGCTCCAGCGCGATGCGGTTGTACAGGGCCTGGATCTCCTTTTCGGTGACGCCCTCGCGCAGGGCCTGGTCGATGCGGGTGCAGACCTGTACGTTCAGCCGGGAGCTCTCGCGCATCAGCGCCAGCTCGTCGGCGCCCTTGATCATGCGGGCGTCGCTGACGGGCTGGCTGCCCAATACCGGCGTGACGTCGGGCCGCTTTTCCATCAGGCGGATCGTGAACTGGCTGGGCCAGGTGTGGTCGATGCCCACGGGGCCGGGCAGCACGTCCGGGGCCAGCGCGGCCACGCAGTCGTCGGTGTCCTCGTATTCCACCAGGGGGATGTCCACCGCGCCGTTCAGCGCGAACAGCCGGTTGCCGTACAGCGTGAGCGTCCCGTCGCCTTTGACCAGCAGCGCCAGCATGCGCTCGTGGGGCTCGCACCACGCGCCGCACAGGTAGTACACCGACGCCGGCGCGGACACGATGATCTGCCGAAGATGGCGGGCGCGCATGTTTTCTATGACCTTGTTGATGCGTTCCGTGTTCATTTTTCATCCTCCTTCGGCTGGTAGCGCTCCAGCTCCACGCCGCCTTCGTTCAGCATCTCCAGCGCAAAGTCGTCCGGATAGCCCTCCTGATACACCACGCGCTTGATGCCGCTGTTCACGATCATCTTCGCGCACAGCACGCAGGGCTGGTGGGTGCAGTACAGCGTGGCCCCGTCGATGCTGCTGCCCAGCCGGGCCGCCTGGATGATGGCGTTCTGCTCGGCGTGCACGGCGTAGCAAAGCTCGGCCCGCGTGCCCGACGCGATGCCCAGCTTCTCCCGCAGGCACTCGCCCCGCTCCACGCAGGTCTTGATGCCCGACGGCGCGCCGTTGTAGCCGGTGGTCACGATGCGCTTGTTCTTCACGATCACCGCGCCGATCTTGCGGTTGGCCTTGTAGCAGCTGGCCCAGCCGGAGATGACCTTCGCCAGCTCCATGAATCGCGCGTCCCACTTGTCCATGAGAGAGCCCTCCTGTGGTTTAGGATTTCAATCATAATAACAGGCGCAAATTCCGAGGAATTTGCACCTGTTATTATAATTCAAATCGCGCTGAAATGCAATGCTATTTCCCCTCCCGCGCCCGCAGCCAGATCATCAGCACGGTCACGTCGCCCGGGTTGATGCCGGGGATGCGGCTGGCCTGGCCCAGGGAGGCGGGGCGCTGGGCGTCTAGCTTCTGCCGCGCCTCGATGCGAAGCCCGGACATGTTCAGGTAGTCGGCGTCCGGCGGCAGCGGGGTGTCCTCCATCTTCAAAAAGCGCTGGCGGTCCGCCTGCTGGCGGGCGAGGTAGCCCTCGTAGCGGATGTCGATCTCCAGCTGCTCCCGGACCTCCGGCGGATAGTCCGGAAGCTCCGGCCGCGCCGCGCGCAGCGCGGCGTAGGTGGCCTCCGGGTGGCGCAGCTTCTCGTCCAGCCGCAGCCGCGTCAAAAGCGCGTGGCCCTCCTCGGTCAGGCGGCGCTTCTCCAGCATCTTTTGATAGCGTTCCTCGGAAACCAGACCGACCTCGCGGCCCTTCTCGGTCAGGCGCAAATCGGCGTTGTCCTGGCGCAGCAGCAGCCGGTACTCGGCGCGGCTGGTCATCATGCGGTAGGGCTCGTCCACGCCCTTGGTCACCAGGTCGTCCACCAGCACGCCCGTGTAGGCGTCCGCCCGGGTCAGCGTCATCGGCGGCTGGCCCTGCAGGTACAGCGCCGCGTTGATGCCGGCGTACAGCCCCTGGGCGGCGGCCTCCTCGTAGCCGGAGGTGCCGTTGATCTGCCCGGCGCAGTACAGCCCCTCCACGTGCCGGGCCCCCAGCGCCATGTTCAGCTGGGTGGGGTCGATGCAGTCGTATTCGATGGCGTAGGCCAGCCGCAGCAGCCGCGCGTGCTCGAGCCCTGGGATCGAGGCGTAGATTTCCCGTTGCACGTCCTCCGGCATACTGGTGGACATGCCCTGGGCGTACCACTCGCAGGTGTACAGGCCTTCCGGCTCCATGAATATCGGGTGCCGGTCCTTGTCCTTGAAGCGCACCACCTTGTCCTCGATGGACGGGCAGTAGCGCGCGCCGGTGCCGTGGATCGCGCCGGAGTACATCGGCGCCCGGTGCAGGTTTTCGAGGATGATCTCGTGGGTCTTGGGCGTGGTGTAGGTCAGGTAGCACATCGCCCGGTTCTTCAGCGTCTTCGGGTCGGTCATGAAGCTGAAGGGCACGATGGGGTCGTCGCCGTACTGGGGCTCCATCCTGGAAAAGTCGATGGTCCGGCCGTCCAGCCGCGCCGGGGTACCGGTCTTGAAGCGGCGGATGTCAAAGCCCAGGTCGATGAGGCTCCGGGTCAGCGCGTTGGCGGCCATGAGGCCCTGAGGGCCGCCGTTCCAGGCGCACTGACCGATAATGATGCGGCTGTTCAAATACACGCCGCAGCAGGCCACGACCGCCCGGCATGAGACGCGCCCGCCGGTGGTGGTCTCAAGGCCCGTCACCCGGCCGTGCTTCACGACGATGCGCCGCACCTCGGCCTGCCGAAGCGTCAGATGCGGGCAGTCGTCCACGGCCTTGCGCATCCGCAGCTGGTAGGCCTTCTTGTCCGCCTGGGCCCGCAGCGAGTGCACCGCCGGGCCCTTGCGGGTGTTCAGCATCCGCGACTGTATGAACACGTCGTCGATGGCGCGGCCCATCTCGCCGCCCAGCGCGTCCACCTCGCGCACCAGGTGCCCCTTCGCCGTGCCGCCGATGGACGGGTTGCAGGGCATCATCGCCAGCGCGTCCAGGTTCAGCGTGATCAGCAGCGTCTCAAGCCCCATCCGCGCGCAGGCCAGCGCGGCCTCGCATCCCGCGTGCCCCGCGCCGATGACCGCCACGTCGAAAGTATCGCAAAGCAATGTCCTTCACCTCTCGGCCTATTATACACGAACCCGGCCGCGCGGGCAAGCCGTCTTTTGCCGGTCACACAAAAGGGGGCTGTTGCACACAGCGCAACAGCCCAGGGGAAGCGGCGACAGGATCAGTAGCAATCGCGCTCGACGTTTACCGTGTACTTGAAGGTCTCTTTGCCTTTTTTCAGGGTATAGGTGATCGAAACGGCGGCGAAATCGGAGACCGGAAACGCCGTGTCGTTCTTGATCTTCGCGGCCCTCTTCTCGCCGGTGTGCGCGTCGTAGCCGCTGGACTTGACGGAGGCCAGCGTCCAGCCGTCGCCGGGAACCAGACTGACCGTGCAGGTCTCGTCGTCGTAGTCGGGGTTTTCGTAGTGGCGCAGCCTATCTTCGCCGGTCAGCTTGACGCTGTGATCGTTGATCTTCAGGCTCTTGATGGCGTTGGGATACTTCTTGACGGTGAACGTTTTGGAAATCTTCTTCACCTTGCCGTTCAGCTTGAACTTCACCGTGATCTTCGCCTTGCCGGCCTTCTTCGGGGTCAGCCTGAATTGGCTGCGATTGTTCACCTTCAATACGCCGGGATTGCTGGACGTAACGACGACATCCTTCGCCTCCCAGCTCCAGTTTTTGACGGTCATGTAGTATGTGGACGTACCGGCGTACAGCGTTTCGGAGACGATGCTGGGCGTCTTGCCTTTGGTCGCCGCCATCGCGGGCAGCGTGCTCACCACCAGCGCCGCCAGCATGGCCAATGCCAGGATCCTCATAAATCGTTTCATGTTCGTTCCCTCCCGTTATTCGTAGTGTTTGCCCTTGGCATATACAATATAGTATTGTTTCCGGGATTTGTCAATCACTGAAAAAATAAAGAGTCACGGGGACAGGTTCCCTGACTCAAGGAAGGCGTTGTCTCAACGCCATTCATGTGGTATAATGGGCATGAGCCATTATCGGAAGGGGGAGGCGTGTTCCCGTGATGTATCCGTTTATGACGCTGGATGACGGCACTGAGATTGTCCACTCCGAGACACTGTCGGATGGGCGCGTGCGGGTGTATATGGAGAAGCCGGATGAAAAGGACGGTTTTCACCACGCCACCTGCTATCTGCCCGGGTATCAATGGGAGGATATCGACGGCCTTTCCGAGGAAGAACTGCACCGGTGCCAGGAAGTCATCGAGAGTACCGCACATCTGATCCTGCGTTTTGCGGCAGACGGAGGTTTTGAAAATGCCTCAAATTTTTAGGATTGGGTCGTATTGGGTGTATTTTTGGACAAACGAGAGTATGCCGCTGGAGCCGGTTCATGTGCATGTCTCTCAGGGTGCGCCGACGGAAAACGCTACGAAAATATGGATTACCCGACGGGGAAGGTGCATCCTGTGCCACAATCGATCAAAAATTCCAGAGCACACCTTGCGCAACATCATGGCAATCGTCGAAGCCCGAAACAGTGAGGTCATCCAAAAGTGGCAGCGATACTTTGGCGAGGCGCACTTCTTTTGCTGAAGCGACAACCATTTTTTCACATGTCCCCGGTTGACAGGGATTCTTTTGAAGTGCTATAATCTACCCCGATATCAAAAGGCGCATGGGGAACGCGCGCGTCGATTTGCCTTTCAGAGAGCTGCCGGCAGGTGCGAGGCGGCAGGGGAGCGACGGGCCGGCCAATTCCCCCGGGACATTGTCCCGCGCTCCGCGCAGGAAATGGCGCGGCGGCTTTCCCCGTTACGGAATATGAGAGAGTTTTCCCTTCGGGGGAACTAATCAGGGTGGTACCGCGAAGCGCATCTGTTCGTCCTTGAAGTGACAGATGCGCTATATTTAATGAGGAATTAGGAATGAGGAATGAGGAATTGAGAACAGCGCCGACCGCTGCTCCTGCTCCCTGCTCCCTACTGCCTACTCCCTCAACCAAGAGGAGGCAAATCCCATGAACATCCAGTCCGCAAACGAGCTGCGCAGCCTGTTCCTGCGCTTCTTCGAG
>JAFYBB010000006.1 GCA_017540445.1 Clostridia bacterium
ATCAAGGCCTCGGTGAAGCACCCGGACGTGAAGATACTGAACTGCTCGATGCTGGCCTCCTGGCAGCGGATACGCTCCTACTATCTGCGCATCTACGAGGTCAAGTTCCTGATCGGCATGATCGCCGGGGCGCTCACCGAGAACGACAAGGTGGGTTACATCGCCGACTATCCCATCGCCGGCGTCGCGGCCAGCATCAACGCCTTCGCGCTGGGCGCGCGCATGGTGAACCCGCGGGTGAAGGTGCTGCTGGCCTGGTCCACCCGAAACGATTTCGACCCGGACGACCCCTTCGGCGATCCCACGGTGGAGATCATCTCCAGCCGCGACGTGGGCGCGCCCAGCCACCACGCGGTGGAGTACGGGCTGTACGCCCAGCGCGACGGGAAGAAGCAGAGCATCGCCATACCGGTGCTGGACTGGAGCAGGATCTACGAATCGCTGACCGTCAGCGTGCTGAACGGCAACTGGGAGCAGGACGGCGTGGACCAGCCCAAGGCCGTGAACTACTGGTGGGGCCTGTCCTCCGACGCGGTGGACCTGGTGATGTCCCAGCGCATGGACATCGGCCTGAAGCGGCTGGTGGAGCTGGTGAAGGAGCACATCCGCGAGGGCGTGTTCTGGCCATTCGAGAGCATCATCCGCGACCAGGCCGGCGAGATCCGCTGCCCGGTGGACGGGCGGCTGACCTACGCCGACGTCATCGCCATGGACTGGCTGGTGGACAACGTGGTGGGCGGCTTTCCGGAGCTTGCCGAGCTGCGCGAGCCCACCCGGGCGCTGGTGGAGCTGCAGGGCATCCGCCAGATCAGCCTGCCCCCGGCGTCGTCGTTCAGCTGGAGGGCGGAGGAGAATTAGGGAATAAATACAGAGGAGTGATTGATCATGAAGCGATGGTTGTCCATGGTGCTCGCGCTGGTGCTGGCGATCGGGGCGCTGAGCCTTGTTCCTTTCGGGCCGATTGCCCTGGCGAAGGAGGCCGCGAAGGTGAACCGCGTGGAGGCTCCGCGCAAGGCGATGCCCGCGGCGGATCCCTTGCAGTTCAAGGTCGAGACCAGCCGGAACGCGAAGGTCCTGATCCTGTCCGAATCCCGGGGCGGCAAGGAATACAAGACCTGGAAGGCTTCAAAGTTTTCCAAGGTGGACGGAGACAGCCGCGTCTGGGAGGTTTCCTATACATTCGGCAAGGCGGGAACCTATAACCTGCGCTTCGCCGCCTCCACCGATTCCAAGGGCTCCCTGATCGGCCTCACCAGGAAGATCACCGTCTGGCTGAACGACGACCCCGCGGTGAAGAAGATCAAGCTGAACGCCTCCGGCACGCTGAAGCTGCCGGCTGGGGACAGCTTCAAGCTCAAGGCCACGTTCTCGCCCGAGAAGGCAAAGAGCGACCTGACGTGGGCCTCCTCCAACGAGAAGGTGGCCCAGGTCTCCGCCTCCGGCGAGGTGAAAGCGCTGAAGAGAGGCACGGCGACCGTCACCGTGACCTCGACGAACGGCACCAAGGCGAAGGTGAAGGTCAAGGTGACCAAGGCGAAGAAGCCCGCCAACACACCCAAGCCCACGGCCAAGCCCACGGCCAAGCCGACCGCCGCGCCCACCGCCACGCCCAGGCCCTCGGGGAAGCTGCCCTACAGCGAGGATCTGTCGGTGTATCTCGGCAAGAATCTCTATGATTCGGCGACCGCGCTGGGCTTTTCCGAAAAGGACATCTCCTACTTTGCAAAGGATGACGAGTATTATCTCGATCCGGGGTATGGGTTTGAATTGAGGGCGTATGAGTTCGACTGGGATAAGTATGCGTATCATGTGGTCAGGGAAGTCTATTTGAACCTCGAAGGCACTGCCGGAAGCAATATCAAGGAGAATAAGTTCTCGATTTGCGGCCTGAAGCTCGGCATGGACAGGCAGACGGTGGTGAATGTGATGACCTCGAAGGGCTGGGAGGCCAAGTACGCGACATATGGTCTGAAAGGCTTTTTCAAGGACGGATTGGAAATCGATACGGCCTTTGACGCAGAAAACGGGGACACCCTCAGGCATGCCTCGCTGACAGAGAAAACCGAATTCTACTGATCCGTCGCCCTTGGCAGGATCGCGCGCTGGGATCGGCAAACGGCGCGCTGATCGGGACGGCCTTTCCGTCCGCCGACGAGGCGGCGCGGGAGGGCCGCCCTCGTTTGTGGTACCCTGTTCCAAATTCGCGGTTGAAGGATCGGGCGGGTTATGCTATACTGAGGTCGGCTGTCGCGATTGTCTATACTGAAGCCGCCATGAGGGTTGCTCACTGGCGTGAAGCACAAAGGAGCGTTGGGGCATGAAAATCATGGTGCTCTCGGACACGGCGGACAAGGCGCTTTGGGACTATCTGGACAAGCGCCTGCTGGAGGGCGTGGAGCTGATCCTGTCCTGCGGCGACCTGCCCGCGGAGTATCTGTCCTTTCTGACCTGCTTCACCCACGCGCCGATACTGTACGTGCACGGCAACCACGACAAGGCCTACGACAAGAAGCCCCCGGAGGGCTGCATCTGCGTGGACGACGACATATTCGACTTCAACGGCGTGCGGGTGCTGGGCCTGGGCGGCAGCATGCGCTACCGGCCCGGCGAGCCCTACATGTACACCGAAAAGGAGATGGCCCGCCGGGTGCGCCACCTGTGGCGCAAGCTGCGCAAGCACCGGGGCTTTGACATACTGCTGACCCACGCCCCCGCCCGGGGCCAGGGCGACATGGAGGACATTCCCCACCGGGGCTTCGAGACGTTCCTCGCGCTGATGGACCGCTACAAGCCGCGCTACCTGGTCTACGGCCACGTGCACCAGGAGTACGGCCCGATGAAGTTCGTCCGGGAGCGGCAGTACGGCGAGACCACGCTGGTGAACGCGTACAAGCGGTATATCATCGAAATCTGACGAGGAGGCGTGCCATGGCTCTGAAGCCCTACAAGACCCTGCTGCGCGACGCGCAGGACGAATTCATCGTGAACAAGAGCCGCTTCATCGGCCACGGCCGCCCCTGCCAGACGGAGGAGGAGGCGCTGGAATTCCTCGCCGAAATGCGCGCAAAGTACAGGGACGCCACCCACAACTGCTACGCCTACATCATCGGCCCGAACATGGGCGTGATGCGCTATTCCGACGACGGCGAGCCCGGCGGCACCGCCGGCATGCCCATCATCGAGGTCATGAAGGCCCGGGCCGTCACCAACGCCGCGGTGGTGGTCACCCGCTACTTCGGCGGCGTGCTGCTGGGCGCGGGCGGGCTGGTGCGCGCCTATTCCCAGGGCGCGGCGGTGGCGCTGAACGCCTGCGGGGTGGGCGTGATGCACCCCACGGCCCGGTATCTGATGGAGATCGGCTACCCGATGCTGGGCCGGATGGACTTTTTCCTGAAGGACGAGCCGGTGCTGGTGGAGGACAAGGCCTTCACCGACATGGTGACCTACACGCTGGTGGTGCGCTGTGCCGACGAGGCGGGCTTTTTGCAGCGGGTGGCGAACATGTCCGACGGCACGGTGGCCCCGCTGCGCTTTGAGGAGCTCTACCTGCCCTGGCCGGAGGAGGACGCCCCATGACGAACCACCGCGTGCCCGACGGCCTCGCGCCGACGCCGCTGGAGAAGTACCTGCGCCGGGCTTGGCCGGTGACGCCGGGCCATGTGTTCCGGGACGCGCTGAAGAAGCGGGACGTGCGCGTGAACGGCGCGCGCGCCGGCACGGCGGACAGCGTGCGCGGCGGCGATGAATTGACGCTGTACATCGACGCCAAATGGCTGGAGCCCCAGGCGGAAATACTGTTTTCCGACGACAGGCTGATCGTGGCCATAAAGCCCCAGGGGCTGCCGGTGGACGCGGATCAATCCGGCGTCGGCGCGGACACGCTGCTGATCCGGCTGCAAAGGCGCTGGCCGGGCACGCGGCTGTGCCACCGGCTGGACGCCGCCACCGGCGGCATCGTGCTGGCCGCGGCGGACGACGCCGTGTGGCAACAGGCCTTCGAGGCCTTCCGGGATCACAGGGGCGTGGTCAAGCGCTATCAGGCGCTGGCCCTTCATGACTTCGACCGCCCCGAGGGCACGCTGGACGCCTTTCTGCTGAAGGACGCCCGCCGGGGCGAGGTGCGCGTCGTGCACCGGGACGCGCCCGGGGCAAAGCCCATCCGCACGCGCTACCGCGTGCAGTCGCAGGCCGCCCCGGGCCTCTGGCGCGTGGCGCTGGAGCCCGTCACCGGGCGCACCCACCAGCTGCGGGCCCACATGGCCGACTTCGGCCACCCGCTGCTGGGCGACGACCGCTACGGCGACCGGACCGCCAACCGGGAATACCCCGGCGTGAAGCTGTGCCTGTGGCACGAGGTGCTGACCGTCGCCGCCGACAGCCCCCTCGCGGGCTACCGGGGCATGCGGTTCGAGGCCAAGGCGCCGGAATGGATTGGGGAGTAGGCAGTAGCCAGTAGCCAGTAGTCAGTAGCCAGTAGTCAGTAGTCAGTAGTCAGTAGTCAGTAGTCAGTAGTCAGTAGTCAGTAGCCAGTAGTCAGTAGTCGGTTGTCAACGGGGAGGGGAGCGTGTGGAGCGCCTGGATATTCGTTTGATCGCCACGGACATCGACGGCACGCTGCTGCCGCGGGGCGGGACCGTCTCCGAGGCCACCCGGCGGGCGATACGGGGCTGCCGCGAACGGGGCATCCCCTTCGTGATCGTCAGCGGGCGCTGGATCGGCGCGCTGGGCGACGTGGTGCGCCAGGCGGGCACCCAGGGCGAGCCGCTGATCATCGTCAACGGCAGCGCCGTGATCGGGCCCGAGGGCGACGTGTTGTTCGAGCGCTTCATGACGGCGGAGGACGTGGAAAACGTGTACCGCGTGCTGCGCCGCTACGACGTGCAGATCAACAGCTATGTGCCGAACGGCCTGTACTGCCTGAACACCCGGGCGCTGAAGCGGCGCTCGTCGATGCTCTCCGGCTACATGGGCACCGGCAACCTGGTGGTGGACGACCCGGTCCGCTTCGAGCGGGAGGGCCTGAGCCGCGTGTACAAGCTGGAGGGCCTAACCGAGGACACCGCCATGATGGACGCGCTGCGCGCCGAGCTGAAGGGGACCGGCGCGGTGGTGACCCACTCGTCGTGGCGCAACGTGGAGATCATGTCCCAGGGCATGGGCAAGGCCACGGCGCTGCGCTGGCTGGCGGACCGGCTGGGCGTCGACCTGATGGACTGCATGGCGTTCGGCGACAACGCCAACGACATGGACATGCTGCAGGCCGTGGGCTGGCCGGTGGCCATGGGCAACGCCGACGGCGCGCTGAAGGCGATGGCCCGCATCGTCGCCGACGACGACGTGAACGACGGCGTGGCGAAGGTGATCTTTGAGAAGGTGCTGGGGGAGGACAGACCATGATGCACATCGTGCTGGTGAACCCGGAGATCCCGCAGAACACGGGCAACATCGCCCGCACCTGCGCGGCCACCGGGGCGAAGCTCCATCTGATCGAGCCGCTGGGCTTTGAGCTCAGCGACCGCTACCTGAAGCGGGCCGGGCTCGACTACTGGCACATGATGACCTACGAGGTCCACGCAAATTGGGACGCCTTCCGTGCCGCGTACCCCGACGCAACGCTGCACTACGCCACCACCAAGGCCCCGCGGGACTACTGCGCCGCCACCTACGGCCCGGACGACTTCCTGGTGTTCGGCCGGGAGACGAAGGGCCTGGACGAGGCGCTTCTGGCCGAGCACTACGACCGCTGCATCCGCATCCCCATGCGCCCGGACGCCCGCTCCCTGAACCTGTCCAACTCCGTGGCCATCGTGCTGTACGAGGCCCTGCGCCAACAGGGCTTTCCAGGACTGTCGGGGCGGGGACAGCTGCACCACACCGAAGTGGTGGGCGGAGAGTGGAAGGACTACGTTTGAGAGTGGAGTGTGGAGTGTGGAGAGTGGAGTGTGGAGTGTGGAGAGTGGAGTTGTGGTCCAAATCCCTGCGGGATTTGTTTTGATTCAAGCCTGTCTGGTATCGGATAATTTTAGATGCGGGCATTGAATGAAAAGAAATCCGTCAGGATTTCTACCTGAACTCCACACTCCACACTCCAAACTCCACACTTCTTTATATTCCCATCCTCTCGCGCTGCTCGACGCGCCACAGCGCGGCGGCCTCGGTGACGCTGGTCCAGTCCTGATTGAAGGCCCGGACGCCCTTGTGGGCGTGAAAGCGGGTGCGGTCATCCAGATCGGCCAGCGCCCGCAGCCGCGCGTCCCCGTGCAGGTGCGTCAGCGCCTGTTCGCACAGCCTGCGCACCTGCGCCGGGGTGAGGCCCATGTCCGCGGCGGCGGCCCGCGCGCTGCGCGCTTCCAGCTGCATCAGCCGGACCGCGCGGCGCTGTTTTTCGTCCTCCAGCCGGTCCACCGCCGCGCGCACGCCGTCCGCCAGCTCCCGGCTCAAAAGCGCCGCGTCCGCGTCCGGCAGGCTGTCGTCCGCCAGCATGTCCTTCAGCGTCGCCCCGCTTTCATCCATGCCCGACACCGGCCGGTCCAGCGTCTGAGCGCCGGTATCCGCCCGGATGAATCTACCGTCCCGCAGGCCCAACAGCTTCTCATACTCCCGCCGGACGTACCAGGCCGCCCAGGCTGCCCAGGTCTTGCCCTGCGCCGGGTCGAAGCTCTGCTCCGCCTGCACCAGAGCGAAAAAACCCGCCTGCATCAGGTCCTCCACAGAGACCGCCCGGTCCAGCCGGCAGGCCCCCTCGTATTGCCGCGCCAGCCGGTTCAAAAGCCCCCGATTCTGTGCGTACAGCGCCTCGTACATGCCCGACACCTCCTTCACATTCCGAACAGATGTTCTGAATGTATTATAGCTGCCGGGCCATTGAAAGGCAATGATTTCGGGCAAATCTGACGAAAATGACGAAAACGGGGTGGCTGACGAATGGCGTGTTCGATGCGGGTATGGTTTTGATGTGGAATAGGGACAATATGCCGGTTGACGCTTTAATCAAAAGAGGCTTTCGTGATATAATCAGAAGTGAAAGAGGGTGAGACGATGCGTACCAGGGAGGAAGTGCTGAACATTGTCTGCGAATTATCTGCTGATTATATACTGCGGGGGGATGCAATAGAGAAAATGAGCATAGATGGCTTGCCCTCGGATCAAGTCAATGCGCTTCGAACGATCATAGCCGCATTACAGCCCAATAACGCTGAGGAAAAACCCTGAATTGAAGAGAATATAAGGCAAAAAGTGGACTCTTCATGTTTTCTTGTGGGATTTCCCTCTCAGGCGCTTCGCGCCAGCTCTCCCCGTTCCCGGGGCGGATTCCCCTCTCAGGCGCTGCGCGCCAGCTCTCCCCCTCACGGGGGCGGATTCCCCTCTCAGGCGCTGCGCGCCAGTTCTCCCCCTCACGGGGGCGAGCCAAGGCTGCCGCGCGTATGCATATTCCTCGCGTTCTGTACTATCCCCCTTGCCTCGCCCCCGTGAGGGGGGCCGCAGCGCCCGGAAAACGCTCCAGTGGAGCGTTTTCAGCGAGGCTGGGCCCGTCCGTGCGCGATGGGACCCAATGCGTCAGCATTGGGCGCGCGCGTTTGGTAGACCCCCGGAAGAGGTGCCCGAAGGGTAGAGAGGGGAATATCCAATCCCACAAGCTTCCGTGATGAGCCTTTTTCCTTTTTCGTCAGAACCTGAAATCCCGCCGGTTGGAAGAACGGATGGCCTGTATGTTCTCCTCGGCGATCTTTCGGACGCTCTCCTTCGGGATGCGGCCCAGCTCCCTCGCGATCATGTCCCAGCCCACCTTTTTGGTCGGCTCGGTGGCGTAGTCCTCCAGGTACTCGGCCAGCGTCATCAGCGCGTTGGGATGGCAGCAGTTCAATATCTGCCCGCTCTTGCACAGGCTCATGAACCTATCGCCGGTGCGCCCGGCGCGGTAGCAGGCCGTGCAGAAGGACGGGATGTGGCCGGTCTCCATCAGCCAGCGGACCACCTCGTCCAGCGTGCGCTGGTCGGACACATCGAACTGCTCGGTGTCGTGGGGGCGCTCGGCCTCGGTGTAGCCGCCCACGCTGGTTCGGGACGCGCCGCTGACCTGGGAGATGCCCACCTGCAGAAGCCTCTGGCGCACCTCCTCCGTCTCGCGCGTGGAGACGATCATGCCGGTGTAGGGCACCGCCAGGCGGATGCACGCGGCGATCTTCGTGAAGGTGTCGTCGTCGATGCCGTTGTCGAACATGTCCGGGTCGATATCGTCGGCCCGCTTCACCCGGGGCACGCTGATGGTGTGGGGGCCCACGCCGTGCACGGCCTCCAGGTGCTCGGCATGCATGATGAGCCCGGCGAACTCGTACTTGTACAGCTCCAGCCCGAACAGCACGCCCAGGCCCACGTCGTCGATGCCGCCCTCCATGGCCCGGTCCATGGCCTCGGTGTGGTAGTCATAGTCGTGCTTGGGGCCGGTGGGGTGCAGCTTCAGATAGCTCTGCTTGTGGTAGGTCTCCTGGAACAGGATGTACGTGCCGATGCCCGCGTCCTTCAGGCGGCGGAAGTTCTCCACCGTCGTGGCCGCGATGTTCACGTTCACCCGGCGGATGTCGCCGTTCTTGTGGTGCACGCTGTAGATCGTGTCGATGCACTCCAGGATGTACTCGATGGGGTTGTTCACCGGGTCCTCCCCCGCCTCGATGGCCAGGCGCTTGTGGCCCATGTCCTGCAGCGCGATGACCTCGGCGCGCACCTCGTCCTGGGTGAGCTTGCGGCGCGCGATGTGCTTGTTCTTCAGGTGATACGGACAGTACACGCAGCCGTTGACGCAGTAGTTGGACAGGTACAGCGGCGCGAAGATCACGATGCGGTTGCCGTAGAAGGCCAGCTTGATCTCCTCGGCGATCTGGTACATGCGCTCGATCTTCTCCGGGATCTCGCAGGCCAGCAGCACCGAGGCCTCCCGGTGCGTAAGCCCCGCGCAGGTGCAGCCCGCGCCGCGCTTTACGGGCCGCGCCTTCTCCAGTATCTCGTCGATCAGCTGCACGTTGTTCTTGTTCGCCTCTGCGTATTCCAGCGTCGCGCGAATCTCCTCGTCGTTGATGAATTCCTCCGCCTTCAGGGATTTGGGATCGTACTTGGCCATGTTCATTCTCCTTTGATATTTGTTCGTTTCACGTCGCCCCGGTCCACGGTCAGGTGGTATCCGATGGATCGCATCCGCGCGTCCAGGCAGTGCCGGCACTGGGCCGATTCCTCGCCGGTGCAGATCTTGTTGTCGTAGAGCGCGTAGTCCCCTCGCACCGCCACCGGCGAAAGGTTCGGCATCACCACGTTCGCCCCGGCCTCGATGCCCTTTTCCCGTCCCCTGGGATCGATGGTGCCAAGCGCCGTGGTGGCCGGCAGCAGCACCGTGGGGTCGATCAGCCGTATCACCGACAGCAGGTACAGCGTGAGCTTTAGCGTGCCCGCGGCGCGGTCCCGGAAGGGCGTGTCGCGGTGCGGTATGAACGGGCCGATGCCGCACATCTCGGGCCGGAAGGCCTGTATAAAGGCCAGGTCCTTCGCCAGGTCCTTCGCCGTCTGAAAGGGCGAGCCCACCATGAAGCCGCAGCCCACCTGATAGCCGATCTCCCTGAGGTCGCGCAGGCATTGCATGCGGTGCTCAAACCGCATTTCCGGCGGGTGCAGCTTCGCGTAGTGCATGGGGTCCGCGGTCTCGTGGCGCAACAGGTAGCGGTCGGCCCCGGCGTCAAACAGCCGCTGGAAGCTCGCCCGCCCGCGCTCGCCCAGCGACAGCGTCACCGCGCTGTCCGGGAAGCGCGCCTTCAATGCATGAATGATCGCGCACAGCCGCTCGTCGGTGTACCAGGCGTCCTCGCCGCCCTGCAGTACGAACGTGCGAAAGCCCAGCCCGTGGCCCTCCACGGCGCAGGCGATGATTTCATCCTCCGTCAGCCGGTAGCGGTTCACATGTCCGTTGCTTCGGCGAATGCCGCAGTACAGGCAGTCGTTTTTGCAGTGATTGCTGATCTCGATGAGGCCGCGGGTGTACACGTCCTCCCCGTAGACCGCCTTGCGCGCCTTCACGGCGCGCTGACGCAGCAGTCCGGCGGCCTCGTCGTCCCGCCCTTCGATCAGCGCCTCAAACGCCGCCTCCGACAGCGCCTCGCCGCGGCTCAGCGCGTCGATCAACTCGTGAATCTCAGCGTTCATGGGCCGTCCCCTCCCGCGCCGCGGCCCGTGACCGGTTCGAGGCTGCGCTCCAGCGCGCCGGTGATGCGGGCGATCACGACGCCGTAGTTGGTGAAGGGCACGCCCTGGGCCAGGGCACGGCGCATGCGGTGGCGCACCACCGTCTCGGTGAGCATGCAGCCGCCGCAGTGGATCACCAGCCGGTAGGGCGACAGGTCCTCCGGGAAGTCGCGGCCCGAGCAGGTGTCGATGGCGATATCCCGTCCCGTGTGCTGCCGAAGCCAGCGGGGGATCTTCACCGTGCCGATGTCGTTGCACTGGCGGTGGTGGGTGCAGCCCTCCGCCATCAGCACCCGATCGCCGTCCCGCAGCGCGTCGATCGCCTTCACGCCTGCCACGGCGGTCTCCAGAAAGCCCTTGTAGCGGGCCATCAGTATCGAGAACGACGTGAGCGGCACGCCGCCGGGCACAATGGCGTTGACCTGCTTAAACACCTGGCTGTCGGTGATCACCAGCGCAGGGGGCTTCGCAAGGCTTTGAAGCGCGGCGGGAAGCTCCGTCTCGCGGGTCACCAGCGGCATCGCGCCGGCATCCAGCAGATCCCGTATCACCTGCTGCTGGGGCAGGATCAGGCGGCCCTTCGGCGCGGACTCGTCCATCGGGCACACCAGCACCACCGCGTCGCCCGGCCGCGCCAGGTCGCCCACGAGCCGCTTTTCCTCCCGGTCCGGCAGCACCCGCGCCAGGCGCTCCTTGAAGGCTTCGATGTTTATGCCGTTCAGCGCGCTCACGGCGATGGCGCCCTCCGGCGGCTGCATGGCCTGGGACAGGTCGCACTTGTTCCAGGCGATCAGGTGGGGCAGGCCGCCCTTGCGCATCATCGCCAGCAGCTCATGGTCCCCTTCCTGCAGGCCCCGGGCGGCGTCGGCCACCAGTACCGCCGCGTCGCAGCGCTCCAGGGCGTCCAGCGCCCGCTTCACCCGCTGGCCGCCCAGCTCGCCCTCGTCGTCGATGCCCGGCGTGTCGATGATCACCACCGGGCCCAGCGGCAAAAGTTCCATGGCCTTGGGCACCGGGTCGGTGGTGGTGCCCTTCACGTCGGAGACGATGGCCAGCGCCTGGCCGGTCACGGCGTTGACCAGGCTGGACTTGCCGGCGTTCCGGCAGCCGAAGAAGCCGATGTGCGTCCGCTCGGCGGACGGCGTATCGTTCATGCTCAATCCATTTCCTCCTTTACATGCACGCAGCCGGCGCATCCCCGAGGGATACGCCGGCTGCGTGCGCAGGCCGACCTCGCGCCGCCCGCCATCGCCTGCGATGGCTTGTCGTGCGCGGACGTATCTTTCGCCTCAAGCCCCGGGGGTTTCGGCGTCAGGAATGTCGGTATTGTATGCGGTTTTGGGTAAATACGATGTCAGACGTTGGAGTAGGTGGCCTTCGCGTTCAGGCCCTCCACGCGGCCCAGCGCGCCGGTGAGCGCGTTGATCTCATCGTTGGGCGCGTCGATGGCCACGCAGATGATGTTTACGCCCTTCTGGCGGTAGGGAATGCCCAGGCGGCCGATGATGTACTGGCCGTAGCGGTGCAGCAGCGCGTTCAGGGCCTCGACGGCCTCTTCCTTTTCCACAATGATGCTGATGACGGCGACGCGTTCATTCATATCAATCACCTCTGAACCCATGATAGCGTATACGCTCGATAAATGCAAGTGAATTCTTTGGAAAGCCGCGGCGCCCCCGGGCTTCTTTTCTTCCCGATAAAGCCGTTTTCCCGTCACCAACATAAGCGGCGCGCGTGATACAATAATATACCACATCCATATGGAGGTTTCTATGCGCATGCATATCAAATATCGCTTCAATCCCCGCCGGGCGCTTCGTATCCTGGCCGCCGCGCTGGCGCTGTCGCTTTGCGGCGTTGCGCTGGCGGAAGGTCCGGCCTACATGGACCGCCAGCCCGATTCCCTGCGCGCGGCGCAGCAGCGGCTGATCCACCTGGGTCTTCTGAAGGGCAGCGCCGACGGCGCCTACGGGCCGAAGACCGCCGACGCGCTGAGCGCGTTCCAGGGGCAGAACGGCATCGAGGCCACCGGCCACCTGGACCCGCAAACGATGGATCTGCTGACCCGCGTGGACCCGGACACGGCCAGCGCCGCCGACGTGCAGCAGCGGCTGATCGACCTGGGGTATCTGACGGGCCGGGCGGACGGCGTGATCGGCCCGCGCTCCATTGCGGCGCTGAAGCTGTTCCAGCGGTTAGGCGGCCTGAAGGTCAGCGGCAGGGCGGACGCCGACACGCTGAACGCACTGTTCTCCGGCGACGTGATCGCGCTGCCCGCGGCCCTCACCGGCGGCAGCAAGGGCGACGAGGTCACGAGGCTCCAACAGCAGCTCATACAGTACGGCTTCATGGAGGGCGCGGCGGACGGCTCCTACGGCAAGAGCACCGTCCGGGCGGTCCGGGCCTTCCAGAAGCACCTGATCGCTCAGGGCTACGGCGAGTACATCGAAGAGGATGGGACCGCGTCGCCGCTGACCCAGTATTGCCTGTACAGCGACCGCTACTCCACGTTCCTGCGGGCCCTGTCCCCCGGGGACAGCGGCGACGAGGTGCTGCGCGTCGAGCGGCGGCTGTATCAGCTGGGCTACATGGACATGGCCGCCGACGAGACCTTCGACGACTACGCCCTGGAGGCGCTTCAGCTGTTCCGCCGCCGGGCCGGGCTGCCGGAGGGCGAAATCGACCGGGACCTGATCGACGCGCTGTTTGACGCCCAGGCCCCCAGGGCCGCCTATTGCGCGCCCCGCGACATCGCCTCCGGCGACACGGGGCTGTGCGTGCGGGACCTGCAGAGGGCGCTGGTCAACGGCGGCATGCTGAACCGGCTTCCGGGCGAGCGCTACAACGCCGACGTGGAAAGCGCGATCAAGGGCGTGTACAAATACCTGAGCGCCGACGACGACGAGCGTGCCGAGCTGTTCGCCGACCCCACCGCCGTCACGGCCCAGGCGCAGACGCTGCTGCGGGAGGGCCTGCTGGGCTTTCGCTCCGAGAACATCGACAGCGAGGCCGAGGCCCGGCGCATCCAGAACCGGCTGTACACGCTGTGCTACCTGCCCAAGTCCGGCATAGACGGCAAGTTCGGCCGCAGCACAGAGAACGCCATCGCCGAATTCCAGTCGGCCAACGGCCTGGTGCCCACCGGCGACGCGGACGAGGCCACCCAGAACATACTGTTCTCGGTGTACGCCCGGCCCAAGCCCTACCCGTACCGCATCGAGGTCAGCATCGACCGGCAGGTCGTGGAGGTGTACCAGCTGGACGATCAGGGCGATTACAGCCTGGCCCAGAGCTTCACCTGCTCCACGGGCCTGCACGACTCCACGCCCCGCGGCATATTCTTCGACGGCCATCCGGTCAACCGCTGGCACCATTTCGAGAAGTTCAACTGCTGGGCCCAGTATTCGTACCTGATCACCAACGACATCATGTTCCACTCCGTGATCTACAGCAGCGACAACGAGAAGAGCCTGCGCAGCGGTTCGCTGTATTCGCTGGGCAACCCCGCCTCCCACGGGTGCGTGCGCCTGAAGGTGGAGGACGCGAAGTGGCTGTTTGAGCACTGCAAGCGCGGCAAGGCCGTCATCGTGATCGGCTGAGCCTGTATTAAATCATCGGCGCTTGCAGGTAAATCGCGCCGCACATCGAATAATAACACGATACGGGTTCAAAGGGGTATGCCGTTCATGAACACACAAAAGAACGCGCTGCGCACGCTGCGCGCCGTCGTGGCGCTGCTGCTGATCGCGGCTTATATCGCAGGGCTGATCGCCATGCTGACCTCAAACGTACAGCTGGGGCTCATCCTCTGGGTGGTCTCCACGCTGGGCGGCATCGGCATGCTGTACTGGCTGCGCACCGCCGAGAAGAACCGGGAGGCTCGGGAGAAGGCCGCCGCGGACAAGTCGGAGCCGGAGGCGTAGCGGCCCCATGCGCATGAGAAGAAAGCCCTGGACGGAGCCGGCGCTGGCGAACTGCGCCTACTTCGTCGAGCGGCCCTCGGAGCACCGGAACCGCTGGGGCGAATGCTTCAGGGTCAGACAGCCCATGCACCTGGAGATCGGCTGCGGCAAGGGCGTGGCCACATCCCGCATGGCCCGCGAGAACCCGGGCGTCAACTACATCGCCGTCGACGAGGTGCGCCACGTGCTGGCGGTGGCCGTGCGCAACACCGACGCGGCCTATGACGGCGAGATGCCCGGCAACATCGTCTATTCCGCCGTGGACGCCATGCGCATCTACGACACCTTCGGGGCGGAGGATCGCATCGAGCGCATCTACATCCGCTTCCCCAACCCCTGGGACGAGCGGGCCAAGCACCACAAGCGAAGACTCACCCACCCCCGCCAGCTGATGCAGTACCGGGATTTCCTGACCCCCGGCGGCGAGATCTGGTTCAAGACCGACGACGACGCGCTGTTCACGGCCAGCAGGCGCTATCTGGGCGAGTGCGGCTTTGAGATCGCCTACCTGACGGACGACCTGCACGCCTCCGGCTTCGCGCCGAACTACGAATCGGAGCACGAGAAGCTGTTCTCGGGTCAGGGCAAGGCCATCCACTTCCTGATCGCCCGCATGCTGCCCGAAGCGCCCGAGAGAAATACAGAAGCCGAAAAGGAGTACCTGCCCTGATGCGACATCGCTTCCGCCCGCGCCGGCGGGCCCGATTCTTCCTGATCCAGACGGTGGCGCTCTGGCTGTGCCTGATGCTGATCTGTCTGACCTGTTCGGGCCGCACCCAGGGCGAGGTCGTGGTGCTGCGGGCCCTGGAGCACCTGGGCAAGCCCTATGTGCTGGGCGCGACGGGGCCGGACCAGTTCGATTGCAGTGGTCTGGTGATGTACTGCCTGACGCCGGAGGGCTTTGAGTTTCCGGTCCACGCCGCCGAGATCATCGGCACCGACGAGCGGTACCCGCTGATCACCTCCCCCCGCGACTTGCTGGTTGGCGATGTGGTGTGCTTCGACACGGTGCAGGACCGGGACCCCAGCGACCACATGGGCTTTTACATCGGCGGCAACCGGTTCGTGCACGCCTCCTCCACCGGCGAGGTGAAGATCAGCGACCTGGAGGATTTCTACCTGGAGCGCTTCACCGGCGCGCGCCGCTACGCCCAGGTGTACTACTACCTTCCCACCGGGCGGCAGATCGCCGAGTGGTTCGACACCACCGGCATTCCCGAGAAACTGGCCCCGGTGCGCGCGTGGATCGACGGGCTTCGCATCCCCGAGCGGCTGCGGCCCGTGCGGGAATGGTTCGAGGGCCTGGAGCTGCAGGAAAAGTGGGAGAAGCTGAAGGGCAAGGCCGCGGAGCTGTTGAGCAGCGTCTTCGGCAAGGGCGAACGG
>JAFYBB010000098.1 GCA_017540445.1 Clostridia bacterium
ATGATGAAGGGCTTCAGCTCTTCCATCAGGTCGTCGCAGTGATCGGCGTACACCTCGAGGGTGATGGGCTTGGACAGATCCAGGCTGAAGATGCCCAGTATGGACTTGCCGTCCACCACGTGGCGGCCTACGCGCAGATCGATATCGTAGGAATAGCGATTTGCGATATTCACAAAAGTCTTGACATTCTCAGCGAGGCTGAGCTTGATATTGACGGCTTTCATCGAGACCTGCTCCTCACTTATCGATATTCCGGGCTTGCGCCCGCTTTGTTCTTAGCATAGCGCTAAATTATGAAAGTTTCAAGCGGTTTGTGCCCATTTACAAATATTTAATTGTGCCCGTTTTCCCCGCCCGCCGGTCGGCTCAAACGTAAAATGCAGATAAAATGATGAAAACCGCTTGACTTTTCCACCCTGCGGCAGTATAATACCTTTTGTCGGTCGGGCGTGAAGCCCGCAGGACATTGCCGAATTGTGTAAAGGTAGCACGAATGACTCTGACTCATTTAGTCCTGGTTCGAATCCAGGTTCGGCAGCCAGATACGCCGCCATGGTCAAGCGGTTAAGACGTCGCCCTCTCACGGCGAAAACCGGGGTTCGAGTCCCCGTGGCGGTACCATGAAAGAAACCTGATTTGCTTGCAAATCAGGTTTCTTTCAGTTTACACCATTCACCTCGTCGCGTCGATGGCCGAGAACGCGATGAACACCACCAGGTTGATGGCTACGATGCCCGCGCCGGTGGGCAGGGAGTACACGCAGGAGAGCAGCATGCCCAGGGCGAAGCAGGCCACCGATATGATGGCCGAGCTGATGGTTACGGCCCGGAAGCTTGAGAACAGGTGCATCGACGAGAGCGCCGGGAATATGATCAGGCTGGAGATCAGCAGCGTGCCCATCATGCGCATGCCCACCACCACCGTCATGGCCGTCAACAGCGCGATCAGCATGTTGAAGCCGCCGGCGCGCACGCCCGTCGCCCGGGCGAACAGCTCGTCGAAGGTCACGGCGAATATCCGGGGATAGAACAGCGCGAACAGCACCAGCACCACCGCCGAGAGCGATACGGAGATGTACACGTCCGAGGTGCTCATGGCCAGTATCGAGCCGAACATGTAGTTATAGACATCCACGTTCATGCCGCTGGTCATACTGGTGACGATCACGCCCACCGCCAGCGCGCTGGTGGAGATCAGGGCGATGGCCGAATCGCCGCGCATGCGGCTGTGCTCGCTGATGCGCAGCAGCAAAAACGCGCACACCACCACGATCACCAGCGTGAACGGCAGCGGATTGGATGCGATGGCGCCGCAGAGCCGGGCCACGCCCCCGCGCAGCCCCTCGGGCAGAAACGCGGGCAGGCCGTCCGCCGTCACAAAGCCCAGCGCCATGGCCACGGTCAGCGCGCCGAAGCCCACGTGGGACAGGCCGTCGCCGATCATCGAATAGCGCTTCAGCACCAGCGTGACGCCCAGCAGCGACGCGCACAGCGACACCAGCATGCCCACGATCAGCGCCCGGCGGATGAAGCGATAGGCCAGGAAGGCGTGGAACTGGACGAAGGCGTCGCCGATGGCGCGCAGGTTGAACAGCGCCCACAGCACGATGAGCGCCATCACGCCCCACAGCGCGACGGCGGCCCCCCTGCGCCGTTCCGGGGGCGCGTCCGGGTCGCGCCGCTTCATCAGGCAGCGCCGCAGCAGATCACCCATGCCGGCTCACCATCCCCTCCGCAAACCGCGTCCGGTATTCCTCCACACCGCCGAAGAAGTCCATGCCCCGGTTCATCACCAGCACCTTGCCCGCGTCGCGCATGGCGCCGCTCAGGTCGTGGGACACCATCACCACGGTCACGCCGTGCGCCCGGTTCAAGGTTCTGATGACCTCGTAAAACTCGGCGGCGGCGCTGGGGTCCAGCCCCGTCACCGGTTCGTCCAGCAGCAGCATCGCGTCGGTGGCGCAGAGCGCGCGCGCCAGCAGCGCCCGCTGCTGCTGCCCGCCCGACAGCGTGCGATAGGACTTTTTGCGCAGCCGCTCCACGTCCAAAAGCCGCATGTTGCGGCGGGCCTTCTCCCGGTCCGCCCGGTTGTAGAAAAAGCGCGCCCCCATGCGGTTCACGCAGCCGGACAGCACGACCTCCTCCACCGAGGCCGGAAAATCCCGCTGGGCGGCCGTCTGCTGGGGCAGGTAGCCGATCCGGTTCTTCACCAGGCCGTCGCCGTAGACGATTTTGCCGGAGCGCGGCTTCACCAGGCCCAGCATGGCCCGCATCAGCGTGCTCTTGCCGGAGCCGTTCTCGCCCACGATCACCAGATAGTCGCCCCGCGCCACCTCGAAAGACACGCGGTCCACGGCCACGGTGCCCTCAAAGGCAATGGTGACATTCTGCATCGCAATCAGCGCCATGCTCCACCGCCTCTCCTTCCGCCTCCCGGCACTTGCCGCACACGCCCACCAGTATGGTCTGCCGCGGGTCCAGCCTGAAGCCGTGCTGCTGGGTCAGGTGCTCCGACATGGCCTGCATCAGCCCGCAATCCACGTGCATCAGGTTGCCGCAGCGGCTGCACATCATGTGGAAGTGCCCGTCGCAGCGCTCCGAATGCTCCACGTGCTGGTACTGCGTGACGCCCTGAACGCCCGTGTACTTGCGCACGCTGCCCTGCTCGGCCAGCTGCTCCAGATACCGGTAGACCGTGGACCTGCCGACCTTCTCGCCCCGGTCCCGCAGCTCGAACACCACCTCGTCCACCGAGAAGTGCTGCATGCTGCGCTCCTGGAGAAAGCCGAGAAGCTCCCGCTTCTGGCGGGTATTATACGTTCCGCGCGTCAATTCAATCCCTCCCGGACCGCCTCGACGTTCTGGCTCATCAGGCTGACGTAGGTCTCCCCGGCGTCAAACTGGGCCTGGGTGACCG
This sequence comes from Clostridia bacterium, assembly GCA_017540445.1. Lineage (GTDB taxonomy): Bacteria > Bacillota > Clostridia > Christensenellales > Aristaeellaceae > UBA2862. The sequence continues at coordinate 2,917 of JAFYBB010000098.1, forward strand.
TCTGCAGCGAGTACAGCGTGCGGATGCCCGCGCCGGTCTCCTCGGCCACGGCCCTGGCCACCGCCTGGGTGCTCATCTCTATCGTGTAGACCACCGGGATGCCGTCCTGCTCGACCCGCCGGATCAGCGTGAGCATCGTCTGGGGCGTGGGCTCGGTCTGGGCGGTGCAGGACGGGAACGCGGCGACATAGTCCAGGCCGTATTCCCGCACGAAATAGAGGAACGGGAAGCGGTCGGCGAACACCAGCTCGCGCCGCTTTCCGCTCTCGACCGCCCCGGCGAAGGCCGCGTCGATCTCTTCGATCTGCCCGATGTAGCTTTCGGCGGCCGCGGCGTAGGCCCCGGCGTTGTCCGGGTCCAGCCCCGACAGCGCGTCCGAAAGCGCGGCCACCATGTCCATGGCGTTTTTCGGCGAGGTCCAGATGTGCTCGTCGTATTCGGGCCCTTCGCCGTGGGCGTGGGCGTCGTCCTCGCCCTCCTCCTCCAGCGGCGTGACGGCCTCCATCATGCGCAGCGTGGCCGGAGCGCCGGCGGCGTCAAAGCCGGAGAGGATGCTCTCGACCCAGGCGTCGCTCTCGCCGCCGACGTACACGAACAGGTCCGCGCCGCCGATGGCCAGTATGTCCGCCGGGGAGGGCTCGTAAGAATGCACCTCCACGCCCGGGTGGATCAGCAGCGTCACCTCGCCCCTGTCCCCCGCCACCTGGCGGGCGAAGTCGTAGCACGGGAAGTTCGTCGCCACCACCTTCAGCCCGCCCTCCGCCTTCGCGGCGAAGCCCAGCAGGCCGATCAGCATCAAAACACAAAACATCAGTCTCTTCATCGAATGCCTCATTTTGAAATTTATTTTCAAATTCGATTTCGTATTATAGCGCCCCCGCGCCGCTTTGTCAATAGGTTCGGGCCAAAAGGTCTATTCAATTAACTTGAAAAATTCCGCCCGGGGTGATATACTTGTGTTACCATAAAGAGGAAGGATATGATTGGGTGAACAAGCGTTGGTTGTCGCTGCTCATCCTGCTGTGTGTGGCGATGGGCAGCCTTGGCCTGGCCGAGGAAATCACGGCCATGCCAGTCGAAGAATCTGTCGAAGAAGTATCCCTGGATCTGGGCGCCTCCGAGGTCCCCGCCGAGCTGGACGAATGCAGCGTTTCGCCGGCCGAGGCCGAGGTTGAAAATGAACCCGTGGACGACGGCGGTGAAGCAGCGCCTGTCACCGCGACCGACGGCGCCGTGGAAGACGCGCCCCAGGTCTCGACCGAGCCCGACGGGCCGGCGTATTTCACACAGGCGCTGAAGCCGAACAAGATCAGGCTGACGAAGGCCAGCGCGTCAAAGTCCGTCTACCTGTTCCTGCCCTACCGGGTGACGGTGAAGGGCGAGACGGTCGCGTCGTACGCCTCCTCCAACAAGAAGATCGCGAAGGTCTCCCGCGACGGAACGCTGACGTTGCGCAAGACCGGCAGCGTCAGCATCACCGCCACCACGGAATCGGGCAAGGCCTACGTCCTCAATCTGAAGGTCGTCGACGGCCCCGCGCCCAAGGACCTGACGTTTACCGCCACCAAGCACCAGATGCGGCTGAACTGGTCCGCCGCGAAGTACGCCACCGGCTACCTGGTGGAGTATTCCTACGACGGCAAGAACTGGTCTGAATACGTGGCCACCGATGCCGATACGCTGACCCGCCGGGTGACCAAGGTCACCTCCGGCACCACCTGGTTCAGGGTCCGGGCCATATTCGGCGACCACCTCGGCGGCGTCTCTGACGCCGTCACCGTGCTGACGCCCGTCACCGACGTCAAGGTGATCTATCAGGAGACCTTCACCTACGGCCCGGCCGACCGCATGAACATCACCTGGAGTCCTTCCCCGGGCGCCGTCAAGTACGCGGTCTACCGCACCTCGCTGCCCTCGACGGACTATGAGCTGATCGGCACCACGAAGAACACCTGGTATCCGGACAGGATGGCGCCGACCAAGCTCTACGCCTATCGGGTCATGCCCGTGTGGAACGACCAGTACAACGCGCCGCTGTCGGACCCGGTCCATCTGTACACCGGCTGGCAGAGCAACGTGCTGCCCCCCAGCGACATGACCAGCAGCACCGGCGGCATCATCGTGGTCAACAAGCGGGCCCAGGTGGTCACGGTGTACATCAAGGACGAAAAGGGCAACTACACGCTGCCCCTGCGCCACATGATCTGCTCCACCGGCCTGACCTACGAGCGCACGCGCAACGGCGTGTACAAGATCGAGCGCAAGCTCGGCGAGTGGTACACCTACCCCGGCCCCAGCGGCGACACCATCCGCTGGCCCTCCGTGTACCGCAGCGGCTACTACTTCCATTCCCCGCTCTTCAACAGGGATCACACCATCCGCTACAGCACCATCAACCGGCTCGGCCAGCGGGCCTCCGCCGGCTGCGTCCGGCTGCCGAACAACGACGCCGAATGGGTCTACCGGTATTGTCCGGTCGGCACCACGGTGTACATCTGCGACGGCGAGGCGCGGAACGATCTGCGCGATGCGCTGAAGCCGAAGACGGTCAAGGTCCAGGGCTTTTGATCGGATCGCCGTGAACCAATAACGATATGGAGGGTCTATCATGCAGTTGGTCAATCGCAAAACCGTAACCCGCGTCAGCGCGCTGATACTGGTGCTGATGCTGATCCTGTCCGGCGTGTCCTGCTTCGCCGCCTCCTTCAAGAAGAGCCAGGCGGGCGTCTCTTACGGCGGCGCGCAGTTCAAGCTGGGCGCCACCACCACCGGAGCAAAGCTGAAGAAGGCCTTCGGCAGCTGCACCACCAAGAACGTGGCCGTGTGCACCACCGTGCCCTACGGCGGACGCCTGTACAACTTCAAGAGCAAGGGGATCTCGATCGAGACCCGCTACAAGACCGAGGCGCAGACCAGCGAACAGATCATCACGATCACGCTGACCGGCAGCACCGTGCCCACGATCTCCGGGCTGAAGGTCGGCAACAAGGTCTCCAAGCTCGCCCAGAATTACGGCACGAAGATCCACAAGGACCGGTTCAACAAGAACCACGCCTACTACGCGTCCGGCAATTACATACTGGACGTGTACACCAGGAGCAAGAAGATCAGCAAGCTGGTGTTCCTGATCGACCTCTGATCGCGGACCGTCAGCAAAACGGCGTTGTCCGACACGGGCAATGCCGTTTTCAATCGGCTTTGAAGCCGCCAAATGTCTTAAAGGGGATGCTTGATCGATGAAAACCGCGCGCATCGCGGTCATTGTCCTTTGCATGGCGCTGCTCGTGCTGCCCTCCGTGTCAATGCCCCTCTTCGGGCCCCGGGATACCGGGGCGGAATACCGCGTCCCGGCGGACTATCCGTCGATCACCGATGAGGACAGCCAGCTGAACGCGGCCTTCTCCGGCGATTTCGAGCGCTGGCTGTGCGATCACTTCGGCTTTCGCAGCGCCGTCATCCACGCCAACGCCCTTCTGAACTACCGGCTGCTGCGGGCCTCGGCCAACGAGCAGGTCGTGGTCGGCAGGGGCAACTGGCTCTTCTTCACCCCCACCGTGCCGGATTATACCGGCGAGGGGCGGCTGAC
>JAFYBB010000099.1 GCA_017540445.1 Clostridia bacterium
CGCCTGAGAGGGGGCTTCTGGCTTGCCATGCGCGGCAGCTCGCCCCGGTGACGGGGGGCGAGGCAAGAGGGATAGTGTGGTGTTCGAGGTTTGCACCCACGCGCGGCAGCCCTGGCTCGCCCCGGTGACGGGCAGCGAACGCCCGGAAAACAGCACAGTGTGCTGTTTTCAGTGAGCTGGGGCCGAGGCAGGCCCGTGGAATGAGCTGGCGCGCAGCGCTTGAGAGGGGGATCCCACAAGAAAACGTGAAGAGCCTGTTTTTGGCGTTTCGGTGAGGATTGTCACCGTTTCGCGCCATACGCTTCAAGGAAGCGCCGCTTCAGCAGCAGGTAGCGCTGATGCTTTTCCTCCTTCGCGAAGTGGTCCTCGCGGCGCTGCTCCACGCAGTGGTCGTAGAGGAGCTTTTCATCTTCAAACTGCTCGCTGGTCAGGTCGAACACGCAGCCGTCCACATCGTTGAAGCAGTGGAAGTTGCCGTCGCCCAGGGGCGTGCCGTACACCTTGCCGCCGAAAAGGTCCTGAACGAGGAACGCGGTGATCGAGCACTGGCCCAGCGTCGGGTTCTCAGCCGTCCACAGCTTGCGCATCCGCGGCGCGCAGGTCTCGGCGCACCAGATCCCCTTCAGCAGGTCGTACACGTCCCGCGGCGTAAGCCCGTCCGCGTTGCGGATGGTCGCGCCCTCCCAACCATAGAAAACATACATACCCATTTCTCCATACAAGCGATAAGTTAGGAGTTAGGAGTGAGGAGTGAGGAGTACAAGTCAGCTGCTCAATGCTCCTAACTCCTCACTCCTCACTCCTCACTCCATTACTGTTCTTTCCCCCACGCGTGAAACGCCGTTTTGTTGATCTCCAGCAGATGCGCCTTGCGGCCGGAGAAGGTCTTCTCCATGATCTTGTAGATCATCTCCACCGGCACCACGGGGGCGACGCTGACCAGCGCGCCCAGCATCACGGTGTTGGCGGTGCGGGCGTTGCCCAGCTTCATGGCGATGTCGTTGGCCGGCACGTAGTACACGTGGATGTCGTCGCGGGTCGCCTTCTGGTCGATCATCGACGAATTGACGAACAGGTTGCCGCCGGGCTTCACCAGCGACTCGAACTTGATCAGGCTCGGCAGGTTCATGACCACCACGTTGTCCGCCTCGTAGATCAGCGGGCAGCTGACGGGCTTGTCGGTGCTGATCACCACGGTGCAGTTGGCCGTGCCGCCGCGCATCTCGGGCCCGTAGGAGGGCAGCCACGTGGCGTTCATGTCGGCGTACATGGCCGCGTAGGTCAGCATCTGGCCCATCGTCAGCACGCCCTGGCCGCCGGAGCCGGCAAAAAACAGCTTGTTGACCGCCATGTCACTCCGCCTCCTTCCCGGTATCCTTGTACACGCCCAGCGGGTAGTAGGCCGTGACCTCTTCCCGCATGCGCTTCATGGCCTCGGGCGGGGTCAGGCCCCAGTTGGTCGGGCAGGTGGAGAGCAGCTCCACGAAGGTGAAGCCCTTCCCCGCCACATGGTACTCGAACGCCTTTCGGACGGCCTTCTTGGCCGCGCGGATGTGGGCCGGAGAATCCAGCGACACGCGCTCGATGTAGTCCGGGCCGTCCAGCGTGGCCAGCAGCTCGCAGATCTTCAGCGGCATGCCCGCCTGCTCCCGGGAGCGACCGTCCACCGACGTGGTGGAGCGCTGGCCGATCAGCGTGGTGGGGGCCATCTGGCCGCCGGTCATGCCGTAGATGCCGTTGTTGATGAAGAACGTGGTGAACTTCTCGCCCCTGGCCGCGGCGTGGACGATCTCGCCCATGCCGATGGAGGCCAGGTCGCCGTCGCCCTGATAGGTGAACACGACCTTGTCCGGGTGGACGCGGCGAATGCCGGAGGCCACCGCGGGCGCGCGGCCGTGGGCGGCCTCGCACATGTCCACGTTCATGAACTGGTGCGCCACCACGGAGCAGCCGATGGGCGCCACGCCGATCGTCTTGCCCAGCAGACCCATCTCGTCCAGCGTCTCCATGATGATGCGGTGTGCGACGCCGTGGGTGCAGCCGGGACAATAGCTGGTGCTGACGGGCAGCATGCCTTTTGTAACGGTAAATACAGGTTTCATCGCACTTCCTCCAGTATCTTCTTCGTCTTTTCCACGACCTCCAGCGAGGTGGGCAGCATGCCGCCCACGCGGTGGATCAGCCGCACGGGCACGCGGCCCTTGACGCCCAGGTTGATGTCCTGCAGCATCTGGCCCATGCTCAGCTCCACGGAGACGACGGCCTTGGTCTTCGGGGAGATGCCGTCAAACGCCTTGTACGGATAGGGCCACAGGCTGATCGGGCGGATCATGCCGGCCTTGATGCCCTGGGTCTGAAGCAGTTCCATGGCCTCGCGGGCCAGGCGCGCCATCGTGCCGAAGGCCACGAACACGACCTCGGCGTCCTCCAGGCCCTCGCACTCGACCTTTTCCAGTTCCTTTTCCATCTCGGCGTACTTCTCGTACAGGTGCTCCACGTGCGCCTCCAGCACCTCCGGCTGCAGCCGCAGGCTCTTGACCACGCTGCGCGTGCCCTTCTCGCTGCCGGAGATCGCCCAGGGCTTGGCCGCGGGGATCTCCTCGCTGGTAAAGGCGTGCTTGGGCTCCGGCAGCACCACGGGCTCCATCATCTGGCCCATCAGGCCGTCGGCCAGCACCATCACCGGGTTGCGGTATCTGTCGGCGATGGACGGCGCCTCATACAGTATGTCCACGGCCTCCTGGATGCTCGCCGGCGCGAACACGGGAATGCGGTAGTCGCCGTTGCCGCCGCCGCGGGTCACCTGGTTGTAGTCGGCTTGGCCGGGCTGTATCGAGCCGATGCCCGGGCCGCCGCGGGACACGTTCAGCAGCGTCACCGGCACCTCCGCGCCGCACAAAAAGCTCATGCCCTCCTGCATCAGCGCGATTCCGGGCGACGATGAAGATATGAAGCCGTTGCCGCCGGCGGCGCCGCAGCCGTAGGCCATGTTGATGGCGCCCAGCTCGCTCTCCGCCTGCAGGAACTTGCCGCCCCGCTTGGGCAGCTCGCGGCTCATGAACTCGGGGATCTCGCTCTGGGGCGTGATCGGATAGCCGAAATAGAAGCGCACGCCGCCGCGGATGACGGCCTCGGCGAAGGCCTCGTTGCCCTTCATCAGTACCTTTTCGCTCATGCCTGCTCTCCCTCCTCCAGCTGGTAGATCTCGATGGCGCAGTCCGGACAGACCGTCGCGCAGCTCTGGCAGCCGATGCAGGCGTCCTGATCGGTGATCATCGCCGGGCAATAGCCCTTCGCATTCACCTGCGTGTCCATCGCGATGATCTGCTTCGGACAGAAGCTGCGGCACAGCTCACAGCCCTTGCAGCGCTCCCGGTCGAATACGACCTTGAACCTCTTTGTCATTTCCAAGCCTCCTTGCTGTATACAGACTCACTTGTCGATCCACGTGGGCCGCATGTACAGGCCCAGCGGCATGGGGTATGGGTACTCCCCTTCGACCGCCTCCGCCGGGACGATGCCCTCCGGATAGCAGTCGCACCAGACGAACCTGCCGGTGCGCTCGCACAGCGCCTCGCACAGCCTGTGCCCGCAAGATACGCATTCGGCGTCGGTCTCGCGCAACAGGTGGCAGTTGTTGATCACGCCGTCGATGCGCCGGCCCGTCTTGCGCTCGATGGCCTCCAGGTGCGCAAGCGCGCCGGGCAGATCGCGCGTCTCCGGCCGGTTGGCGTTGACGACGATCAGAAACAGCGCGTCCTCCGGGCCCAGGTACTTGCCGAACTGGTTCAGCACCAGCGCGCCGGTGTCGTTGCCGCCCACGTCCACGATCACCCGGCAGTCCGCGTCCTCCAGCGGCGCGCGTATGTTCGCGCCCAGGGCGGGCAGCTCCGCCGTGATCTCGTGCTCGTAGGCATTGCCATACACCGACACCCCCGCCTGCTCCAGCAGGTCCTTGCGCTCGCGGGAGCGAAAGTAGGGGTTAGCGATGTCCAGGTCGATGAGCGCCAGCCGCCTGTACGGGCCGTACCCGTATTGGGCCAGGCGCATGGCCAGGCTCACGCAGAACTCCGTCTTGCCGCTGCCGTAGTGGCCCGTGACCACCGTGATCCGGCGGTCGGGCGACCGCAGCCCGCTGAACTTGGGCATCCGCCGCACCTCCGGCTCGTTTTTCATATTAGACAATCTATCAGTTCTATATAAACTTGTCAAGCGTGTTTTGCGTTAGGAATACGAACATTCCGGGGAAAACCCCCGGAATGATTCGCGTGTTCGACGAGGGATAATTGAAATTTAACGCGATATCCGTTTGACAACCGGACACGGCGGTGATAGAATGACCTCAATCGAATATTCACCAAAGGCGATGACGAAGACGGCGGAATCGACCCCGCGCCCAGAGAGTCGGCCAACTGCTGCAAGGCCGATCACGGAGGATTCACAAGCCCATCCCTTCCGAGCCGGAAGTCCGAAACGGTTCGCTGGCGCGAATTGAAGTAGGCGCTTCCCGTGAAAGCTGCGTAAAGGCTTAGGGCTTGATGGAGCCTGAAGTGGCACAGCGATGTGCAAATTGAGTGGTACCGCGGGTTTATGAAAACTCGTCTCAATGGACGCGGCAGCGCGTCATTGAGGCGTTTTTTTGTGGACCGCAACCCCGTTGCGACGCAGGCCTTGCTCCGAATTGGGAATATCTGATTGCCCGGTACCGCGAATGATTGAGGAGGAATACTGATGAAAGCCACCGAAATGACCGGCATGCTCTACGAGGTCGGCACCCGCATCAAGGCCCTGCGCGAGATCGCGGGCTATTCCGTGGTCTACATGGCCGACCAGACCAACCTGGACGTGGAGACCTACATGCTCTACGAGGCGGGCCAGGCCGACCTGCCGTTCACCTTCATCCACAACTGCGCCCGGATATTCGGCGTGGACATCACCGACCTGATCGAGGGCCGCAGCGCGAACCTGCGCTCCTACACCGTCACCCGCAAGGGCGAGGCCACGATCACCGCCCGCGAGGAGGGCATCGAGATCTCGAACCTGGCGCCGATGTTCTCCGGCAAGATCGCCGAGCCCTTCTGGGTCACCTACAGCTACTCCAAGGACCTGCAGGACAAGCCCATCCACACCCACTCCCACAACGGCCAGGAGTTTGACCTGATCCTCTCGGGCGAGCTGCTGGTGCGCATCGGCGACCACGTGGAGCACCTGCGGGAGGGCGACTGCATCTACTACAACTCCGCCACCCCCCACGGTGAGATCGCCACCGGCGGCCGGGACTGCACGTTCGTGGCCGTGGTGCTGCCGGGCGAGCAGACCGAGGAGGACAAGCTGGTCGAGGCGGTCATGCCCGTGCGCCTGCCGAAGAAGCACATGATCTACGACCGGTTCGTCGATCTGGACGAGGACGGCGAGGGCCATCTGCTGCACATCGATTTCCCGAACCGGGAGAGCTTCAACTTCGCCTTTGACATCGTGGACCGGCTGGCCGAGCGCAGCCCGGACAAGCTGGCCATGCTGCACGTGGACCGGTACATGCAGGAGAAGCGCTTCACCTTCGAGGACATCAGCCGCCAGTCCAACCGCGCCGCCAACTACTTCAAGGCCCTGGGCATCAAGAAGGGCGACCGGGTGATGCTGGTGCTGCGCCGCAACTGGCAGTTCTGGGTGGCCATGATGGCACTGCACAAGCTGGGCGCAGTGGCCATCCCCGCCACGGACCAGCTCCTGAAGAAGGACTACGAATACCGCTTTGCGACCGCGGGCGTCAGCGCCATCTGCGTCACCGCTGACGGCGACGCCGCCAGCCACGTGGAGGAGGCCTTCGAGACCTGCCCGTATGTGAAGACGCGCATACTCTGCGGCGGCAAGCGCGAGGGCTGGCACGACTTCGACGAGGAGTACCTGAGCTACCGCTCCACCTTCGTGCGCACCGACGACGCGCCCAAGGGCACCGACCCGATGGTGATGTTCTTCTCCTCGGGCACCACCGGCTACCCGAAGCTGGCCGTGCACAACCACCAGTACCCGCTGGGCCACTTCATCACCGCCCACTACTGGCACTGCGTGGAGCCGGACGGCCTGCACTTCACGATCTCCGACACCGGCTGGGGCAAGGCGCTGTGGGGCAAGCTGTACGGGCAATGGATGAACGAGGGCGCGGTGTTCGTGTACGACTTCGACCGCTTCAACGCCCACGACATACTGCCGATGTTCGCCAAGTACAACATCTCCACCTTCTGCGCGCCGCCGACCATGTACCGCTTCCTGATCCGCGAGGACATCTCCAAGTACGACCTGTCCAGTATCCACTGCGCCTGCACCGCGGGCGAGGCGCTGAACCCCGAGGTGTTCAACCTGTTCAAGAAGACCACGGGCCTTTCGATCATGGAGGCCTTCGGCCAGACCGAGACCACGCTGGTGCTGGGCAACTTCGCGGGCACCACGCCGAAGATCGGCTCGATGGGCAAGCCCAGCCCGCTGTTCAACGTGGACCTGGTGGACCCGGACGGCAACCCGGTGAAGGCCGGCGAGCCCGGCGAGATCGTCATCCGCACCGACCGGGAGATTCCCTGCGGCCTGTTCGCCGGGTACTACGGCAACGAGGAGGCCACGAAGGCCGTGTGGCACGACGGCATGTACCACACCCGCGACATGGCCTGGCGCGACGAGGACGGCTACTACTGGTACGTCAGCCGCACCGACGACGTCATCAAGTCCAGCGGCTACCGCATCGGGCCGTTTGAGATCGAGAGCGTCATCATGGAGCTGCCTTACGTGCTGGAGTGCGGCGTGTCCGCCGCGCCGGACGAGATTCGCGGCCAGGTGGTCAAGGCGTCCATCGTGCTGACCCGCGGCATCGAGCCCACCGAGGAATTGAAGAAGGACATCCAGAACTACGTGAAAAAGCGCACCGCGCCCTACAAGTACCCGCGCATCGTCGTTTTCCGGGACGAACTGCCCAAGACCATCAGCGGGAAGATACAGAGGAACAAGCTTTGATTGAGAGTGGAGTTTGGAGAGTGAAGAGTGGAGTTGAGAGAGTGGATTGAGCGGTACGCGCCGTGTGATGCGCAGGAGGCGCGGGACCGGGAGGTCATGCTGTACGCCATCGACCGGATGGAGAACGTGCTGACGCGGGAGAATCCCGTGGCGCACTTTACGGCCTCGGCTTGGATCGTGAATCCGGCGCGGGATAAGGTGCTGATGGCGTGGCACAACATCTACAAGACCTGGGCCTGGACCGGCGGGCACGCCGACGGCGACGGCGATCTGCTGCGCGTGGCGCTGCGGGAGGCCCGGGAGGAGACCGGGATACGGGACATACGGCCCGTCACGGGAGAGATTTATTCGCTGGAGGTGCTGCCGGTCAACAGCCACGTGAAGCGCGGGCAGTTCGTGGCGGCGCACCTGCACCTGAACGTCACGTACCTTCTGGAGGCGGACGACACACAGCCGCTGCGGCCCAAGCCGGACGAGAACAGCGCGGTGGATTGGTTGCCGCTTCAGCGGGCCGCCGACAACCGCGAGGAGCCGTTCATGGCCGTGATCTACAAAAAGCTGAACGACAAATTGAAGGGATGAGGCGTGCGCCTCATCCCTTCAGCTTGCTCCTATTCCCCCACCGCTTCCTTCGGCCTGGCGGACAGGTCGAAGAACCAGGTGTACTCGCCCTTCCAGCCCAGCTTCACCGTGCCGAGGGAACCGTTTCGCTGCTTGGCGATGATGATCTCGGCGATGTTCTTGTCCGGGGTGTCCGGGTCGTAGTAGTCCTCGCGGTGCAGGAACATGACCACGTCCGCGTCCTGCTCGATGGCGCCGGACTCGCGAATGTCCGACAGCAGCGGCCTGTGGTTGGAGCGGCCCGCGGGGGCGCGGGACAGCTGCTGCAGCGCGATCAGCGGCACGCCCAGCTCCATGGCCAGGCCCTTCAGCGTGCGGGAGATCTGGGAGACCTCCTCCTGGCGGCTGCCGTTCTTGCCGGTGGCCGTCATCAGCGAAAGGTAGTCCACCATGATCAGGTCCAGCCCCTTCTCCAGTTTCAGCCGCCGCGCCTTCGAGCGCATCTCGGGCACCGTGATGCCCGGCGTACAGTCGATGTAGATCTGAGCCGGGCCGATGCGCGTCAGCGCGTCGCTCAGCTTCTCCCACTCGTCGTCCGCGATCAGGCCCCGGCGCACCCGCTGCATGTCCACCCGCGCCTCGGTGCACATCATGCGCATGGCCAGCTGCTCCGCGGGCATCTCCAGCGAGAACACCGCCACCTTCTTCTGCGTGCGGATGGCCGCGTTTTCGACGAAGTTCATGCCGATGCTGGTCTTGCCCATGGCCGGGCGGCCCGCCACCAGGATCAACTCGCCCGGGTGCAGCCCGGTCAGCATGTCGTCCAGCTCCGTGTAGCCGGTCTCCACGCCGTCGACCTTGCCGTGATTCTTGACCAGCTGTTCGATCTTCATGAAGGTGTTGATCAGCACCGGCTGTATGGGCTGCAGCTCCTCCCCGCCCTTGCGCATCGTGATGTCGTAGATGGCTTTCTCCGCGCCCTCCAGTATCTCCTGGTTCTCCTTCTGACCGGTATAGCTGTCCTGGAGGATGCCGTCCGCGGCAGCGATCAGGCGGCGCAGCGTGGCCTTCTCGTCCACGATGCGCATATAGGCCTGTATGTTGGCCGCCGAGGGCACGCCCTGGCTCAGCTCGATCAGATAGGACGCGCCGCCGACGGCGTCCAGCCGCCCGCGCCGCGTGAGCTCCTCGTCCAGCGTCACCAGGTCCACCGGGCGCGACTGCTGGACCATGTCGTACATGGCCGCGTAGATCTCCCGGTTGGCGGGGTCGTAAAAGTCATCCGGCCTCAGCGATTCCACGGCCACCTGGGCGGCCTGTCTGGACCTGAGCATCGCGCCGAGCACGCTGCGCTCGGATTCCGGGTGGTTCGGCGGCGTCCGCACGGGGTCCGCCTGGGGTATGTACTGCTCCATACTTTCTCCTTGGTGGTGATCGTTCCGGCGCCCGTTACTTGCCCTGTATCTTCACGTTCACGATCATCCGGGTGGATATGCCGGGGTACAGCTTCAGCGTGACGAAGGCCTGGCCCGCCGACTTGATGGGCTCATCCTGCTCCAGCTTGCGCTTGTCGATCTCGATGCCGTGCTGCTCCTTCAGCGCGTTGGCGATCTGGTCGTTGGTCACCGAGCCGTACAGCTTGCCGTTCTCGCCGCCCTTGACCTCCAGCTGTATGACCTTGCCCTTCAGCTCGCGAGAGCGCTTCTCCGCCTCCTGCTTGCGGACCTCCTCGCGATGGCGGTCGGCACTGCGGGACTTCTCGATGGCGTTCAGCGCCTCTGAGGTCGCCTCCTTCGCCAGTTTCCTGGGCAGCAGGTAGTTGCGGGCATAGCCGTCCGACGTCTCGACGATCTGATCCTTCTTGCCGGTGCCCTTGATGTCCTGAAGCAGTATAACCTTCATGTGTGATACCTCCCTATTCGTCTGAATCGTCCCGGTCCGAATTGCCGTCCTGTCGCTTCTTCATCCACATGCTGACCGCGCCGTGGGAGCCGAACAGCGCGGAGGCCGCGCCGATGTAGCACAGCACCGTCCCCAGGCTCCTGAACAGCAGCGCCAGCACCGCCAGCAGCCCGATCAGCGCCCTGCGGCGGCCCAAATTCCTGTCCGCGCGCAGCATGCGCCGATCCAGCGCGCACAGCGCCTGCACCGCGAATATCGCGCCGGTGACCTGGCCGATGGTCAGGTACACCGTCGCGCCGGACGCATAGCCGCCGTACATCAGTATCATGCCCGCCAGCCACAGCGTCAGCGCCCCGAAGGTGATCCGCGGCGGCAAATACCAGCCGCTCATGCCCACGAAGCTCTCGTTGGTGGCCAGGCCCTGGCGCGCCATCGTCCAGTTGCACCACAGCGGCGTCAGCATGCCGGAGAGCACCGCGCCCGAGATCAGCGCGCCGGGCAGCGCCTGCGCGTAGGTCCTTTGCATCAGGTCCAGCACGCCGTTCAGCTGCGCGCGGAAGCCCTCGACGGTCATCGGCGAAAGGCCCTCGCCGCCGCGGACCGCCAGCATCGCGTTGATCCACTCCACCAGCGGCTGCATGGCCGCGTCGGGCATGCGGTCGTACTCCGCGCGCAGCAGGTTGACAAAGCGCGCCACCATGCCGCCGCCGAATACCGCGTAGGCGATCAGCGTCGCCGCCACCAGCCCCGCGGCATAGGCGATGATCGCCGTTTTCAGCTGCCTGAAGAACGGCTCCCGGCGCGCCGCCAGGGCCATGACCGCCGCCGCGGGCAGGCAGGCCGCCAGCAGCAGCATCAGCGCCACCTGCAGGCCCATCAGCCAGAAGGCGGAGGCCGCCGTCGTGGCGATCATCAGGCCCGCGGGGATCATGCCGGCCCTGGCCCACAGCCGCGCCGCCAGTATGCCGGAGAGCATCAACACCGGCACCAGCAGCGAAATCTGGAGCAGCCCGATGACCGGCATCAGCGCCCCCGCCGCCACCGCGAGCACCGCGTTGCCCACGATCCTGCCCGCGGGGATCTGCCTTTCCTGTCTGAATTCCAAATCAATGCCCCCGAATACAGTAATACAGCATCTATTATAGCACGATCAGCCGCCCGCTGCAACCGTTTGGGGCAAAATCGCCCGGTTGCCATAAGCCGGATTGTATGCTATAATCAATCCATACAATAAGCGCGGCGCCACCGCGCAATAAGGAGGATGCGCAAATGCATTGTGTCAGGCAAATCACGCAGGATCTGTACTGGGTCGGCGGCAGCGACCGGCGGCTGGCATTGTTTGAAAACGTGTACCCGATCCCCGGCGGCGTCTCCTACAACGCCTATCTGGCGCTGGACGAGAAGACGGTGCTGTTCGACACCGTGGACAAGAGCGTCAGCGAGGTGTTCTTCGAGAACCTCGCGCACCTGCTGGACGGCAGGCCGCTGGACTATCTGGTGGTCAACCACATGGAGCCGGACCACTGCGCCACGCTCAGCGAGCTGGTGCTGCGCTACCCGGGCGTTCGCATCTACACCAACGCCAAGGCGGTGGCGATGATCAAGAACTACTTCACCTTCGACATCGACAGCCGGGTGACGGTGGTCAAGGAGGGCGACAGCCTGTCCTCCGGAAAGCACACCTACAAGTTCGTGATGGCCCCGATGGTGCACTGGCCGGAGGTCATGGTCACCTACGACACCGTCGACGGCGTGCTCTTCTCCGCCGACGCCTTCGGCACCTTCGGCGCGCTGAACGGCAACATCTTCGCGGACGAGGTGAACTTCGAGGCCGACTGCCTGGACGACGCCCGCCGCTACTACACGAACATCGTCGGCAAGTACGGCAACCAGGTGCAGGCGCTCTTGAAGAAGGCCGCGGCGCTGGACATCAAAGTGCTCTGCCCGCTGCACGGCCCCGTATGGCGCAGGGACATCGGCTGGTTCATCGAAAAATACCAGAAGTGGAGCACCTACACCCCCGAGGAGGACGGCGTGATGATCGCCTACGCCTCCGTGTACGGCCACACCGAGAACGCCGCCGACATCATCGCGGCGAAGCTGGCGGACGCCGGCGTGCGCAACGTGAAGATGTACGACGTGTCCGTCACCCATCCGTCGGTGATCGTGTCCGAGGCGTTCCGGGTCAGCCACATCGTGTTCGCGTCCACGACCTACAACGCCGGCATCTTCGTGAACATGGAGAACGCGCTGCACGACATCGTGGCCCACAACCTGCAGAACCGCACGATCGCCATCGTCGAGAACGGCAGCTGGGCGCCCACCTCCGGCGGGCTGATGCGCGAGCTGCTGGGGCGGCTGAAGAACACGACGATACTGGAGCATGGCCTGACCATCAAGTCCGCGCTGAAGGAGAGCCAGATGGCCGAGCTGGACGAGCTGGTGGCCGCCATCGTGGACACGCTGCCCAGGCCCGCCGCCATCGAGCACGCCGCCGCCCAGCCGGTGGAGCCCAACGCCATGTTCAAGCTGTCCTACGGCCTGTTCGTGCTGACGGCTAAGGACGGCGACAAGGACAACGGCTGCATCATCAACACCGCCGCCCAGCTGACCGATACGCCCAAGCGCATCAGCATCACCGTGAACAAGCAAAACCTGACCCACGACATGATCTTAAAGACGGGCCTGTTCAACGTATCGGTGCTGACCAACGACGCGCCCTTTGACATCTTCAAATACTACGGCTTCCAGAGCGGCCGCGACGTGGACAAGTTCCCCGGCAGCGGCTTCCCCCGCAGCCGCAGCGGCCTGATCTTCATCACCGGCTGCACCAACGCCTTCCTGTCCGGCAAGGTGGTGGAGGCCCGCGACCTGGGCACCCACACGCTGTTCATCGCCGACGTCACCGAGGCCCAGGTGCTCTCCGGCGCGCCGTCGCTCACCTACGCCTACTACTTCGACCACATCAAGCCCAAGCCCCAGAAGCCCGCCGAGAAGAAGGTCGGCTGGGTCTGCAAGATCTGCGGCTACGTGTACGAGGGCGAGGAGCTGCCCCCGGACTTCATCTGCCCGCTGTGCAAGCACGGCGCGGCGGACTTCGAAAAGCTCTGAGCGCCGTAAACCGATCGCCGGCCCTTCGCGGGGCCGGCGATTGGTTTGTCTATGCGATTGTAGCTTCCGCAGCGCTCCTCCCGGCCAGCGCGCCGGTGGAGAAGGCGATCTGCAGGTTGTAGCCGCCGGTCTCTGCGTCCACGTCGATCAGCTCCCCGGCGAAGTACAGCCCGGGGACCTTCCGGCTCTGCAGCGTGGAGGGGTCGATGTCCTTGACCGATACGCCGCCCCGGGTGATGATGGCCTCGTCGAAGCCCCGCAGTCGTTTGGGGGTCAGCGGCAGCGCCTTGATGACCTTCAATAGCGCCGCGCGCTGGGCGGCCGTCACGCCGTTGACCGGCATCGCCGGCGACAGCCCCGCGAGCCTGAGCAGCTGCTCGGCCAGGCTGTGGGGCGCGAGGCCGTCCGCCACGCTGATCAGCCGCTTCCTGGACATCTCGCCGAAATCCCGAAGCAGCCGGGCGTCCAGCGTCTGCTCGTCCAGCGCCGGCTTCAGGTCGATCGCAAGCCGCACCGTCGAAAGGTCCTCCGGCAGGAGGCTGGACAGCGTCAGCGCCAGCGGCCCGGAGATGCCCCAGTGCGTAAACAGCATCTCCCCCATCTCCGAGAAAAAGCGCTTCTCCTTCTTCGGCCCGGCGGCCCAGGCGCTCAGCCGCACGTTGCGCAGCGACAGCCCGGCCAGCGTGCCCGGCCAGCTCTCGACCGTCTCGATGGCGGTCAGGCCCGGCCGCGGCGTCACGATGTCGTGGCCGCAGGACTGGGCCATGTCGTGGCCGTCGCCGGTGGAGCCGGTGGACGGATAGCTGAGCCCGCCGGTGGCCAGCACCACGGCCTTCGCCGATATGACCTCGCCGTCCCACATCGTCACGCCCCCGCAGCGGCCTTCCTCGATCAGAAGCCCCTTCACCCGGCGGTTCAGCATGACCCGCACGCCCGCGACCTCCAGGGCCCGCCTAAGCGCGGCGATCACGTCGCTGGACTTGTCGGACCGCGGGAACACCCGGTTCCCCCGCTCCACCTTCAGTGGCACGCCCAGGCCCTCGAGAAGCTCCATCAGCCCCCGGTTGTCCAGATGGGAGAAGGCCGAGTACATGAAGCGGGGGTTTCTCAGTATGGAGCGCTGAAACCCCTCCATATCCGCGGCGTTGGTGACGTTGCAGCGCCCCTTGCCGGTGATGTACAGCTTTTTTCCCAGCTTCTCATTGCGCTCGATGAGCAGCGTCCGCGCGCCCGCCCGGGAAGCGTACAGCGCGGCCAGCATGCCCGCCGCGCCGCCGCCGATCACGATACAATCCGCCATGGCTCATTCCGTGGTCCTGGCCAGGTACACGTCGTACTTGCCCCAGATCTCTTCCATATCTTCAAAGTACTGGGAAACCTCGTGCCGCCTGCGCTGGCCCAGGGCCACGATCAGCGCGTTGATCAGCGACAGCGGCGCGGCGAAGGAATCGACGAAGGAGGACATGTCGCTCTTGGCCATCAGGCAGGTGTCCGCCGTAGCGTGCAGCGGCGACAGCGGGCCGTCCGTGATGGCGATCAGCGAGGCGCCGCGGGAGCGGGCGAACTCCATGGCCTCTATGGAGCGGGCCGTGTAGCGCGGGAAGGACAGGCCGATCAACAGGTCGCCCTCGCCGATGCGGGCCAGCTGCTCGAACACGTCGCTGATGCCGGAGGTGACCACCCGCACGTTCTGGAATATGAAGCGCAGGTAGTGAGCGAAGAACTCCGCGATCGGCGCGGAGGCTCTGAGGCCCAGCACGTAGATGTTCCGGGCCGCGATGATCTTTTCGATGGCGTCCTCGAAGGCGTTGATGTCCATCTCGTCCAGCGTGGAGCGGATATTCTGTATGTCGGCCTTCAGCACCTTGTTCAGCACCTGGGCATGGTCCATGTCCGAGGTCATCTCAAAGCGCTGCGATGCCGTCAGGCGATGGCGGATCAGCTCCTGCAGCGCCTTCTGCAGGTGCGGATAGCCGCTGTAGCCCAGCGCCGCCGCGAAGCGGACCACCGTGGACTCGGAGACGCCCACGTATTCCCCCAGCTTGGAGGCGGTCATGAACACGACCTTGTCGTAGTGCGTGACGATGCATTCCGCGATGCGCCGGTGGCTCTTGGAGAGCTTCTTGCCGCTGTGATTCAGGCGCTGAATGAGTTCCTGAGCATTGTCCAAACGATCAACCCCTTCCCGGCGGCGCCGGAGCGGACGCCGCATTCATTATTATACAATGAATCGCGTCATTTTGCAAGTGTCACCGCCAAAAAATGCATATTCGTACTTCCGGACTCATAGATTACCGTGTGAAGCGCTGCGGGAGGTGAACACATGATTCATTTCAAGGTCGTCCGTGCGTCCCGGCTGCTGCTGGCCGTCGCGATACTGCTGCTGGCGGTCGTGCTCGGCCTGATCGGCGCGAGGCTGCTGACCGACCGCCGGCAGGCGCCGGTCAGCGGCTCCGCCAACCTGGTGGAAGCGTCCCAGAACGACGAGGCAAAGACCGCGCAGGTTTTTGCCTCGTCTGACGGTGACGGGGCCCCGGCGGCCCCGGGCGGCATTGAGATCGAGATCGTAGCGGCCACGGTCGCGCCCGAAGCGCCGAAGCGGGTGCTGATCTACCACACCCACACCCACGAGGCCTACGAGCAGGTCGCCGACGACCCGTATGTGGCCGTGGAGGCCTGGCGCACCACCGACGCGGACTACAGCGTGGTGCGCGTGGGCGAGGCGCTCTCGGAGCGCCTGCGGCATCTGGGTCTGGAGGTGGTGCACGACTGCACCGACCACGAGGGCGACCAGCTCTCCACCGCCTACACCCGGTCGCTGAAGACGCTTCAAAGCTATACCGAGCCCTTCGACCTGTACATCGACCTGCACCGGGACGCCTGGGCCGAGGGCGAGGTGAAGACCGTGTCCGGGCAAAGCGGACAGCTGATGGCCCCGCTGATGGTGCTGATCGGCAACGGCAAGGGCTTTGACGAAAAGCCTTTTTATAAGGAAAACTACGCCTTCGCCCGCGCGCTCGAGGCTCGGATCAACGCCATTGAGCCCGGTCTGTGCAAGCCGGTGCTGGTCAAGGACGGGCGCTACAACCAGCACATCGGCGCGCCCGCGATACTGATCGAGGTCGGCCACAACCGCAACACGCTGCGCCAGGCCCTGAACGCCGTGCCGCCGCTGGCGGAAGCCCTACAGGCGCTCTTGGCCGAGGCGCAATAGTCCGCGCGACTTGTTACAGTCCGGAAACACTATTGTTTGCAATTTGTCATGCCTGTCTATTGATTCCAACCGATTCCATATTGTATTATATATACACCATTAGTATTCTTACCGAGGTGTTGATATGGGTCGCGTCACGCTGTACATCGCCGACATGGACGCGCGCTTCATCGACCGGGTCCGGCGCGCCCTGGCGGGGAATCCCGACATCGCGGTGTCCGGCAGCGCGGGCGACGGCGTCCGCGCGCTGGAGGAGATACGGCGCCTGAATCCGGACGTGCTGCTCACGGACATCTCCCTGCCGGGGCTGGACGGGGTCGCCCTGCTGCGCGAGACCCGGCGCCTCCAGCGCCCGCCCGCCGTGATCATCTGCACCCGCTTCTGCTCGGACGCCATCATGGCCTGCACCTGCCGCCTGGGCGCGTCCTTCTTCCTGTGCAAGCCGGTGGAGCCGGCGCGCCTGCCCGGGCTGATCCTCGAATGCCAGGCATGCCGGGCCCCCGCGCCGCGGGAGGCCATCCGCGAGGACGAGTCCGCCCCCCAGCAGCGCCTCGCCGCCAGCGCCCGGGCGCTGCTCGTGCGCATGGGCATGTCCCCCAGGCTCAGCGGATACGCCTACGCGCTTCAGGCGGTGCAGTGCTGCCGGGGCGACGGAAGGCTTCTGAAGAACCTGTCCAGCGGCGTGTACGCCCGCCTGGCGGCGCAGACGGGCAGCACCGTCCCCCGCGTCGAGCGGGCGCTGCGCAGCGCCATCGCCACCGCCTATGAGCGCGGCGCGCTGCGCGAGCACTTCCCCCGCCGCCCCACCAACCGGCAGTTCATCGAATACCTTCTGCGGGAAGCGGACGCGGAATGACCACGAAATTTTAAAAAACAGTGGAATCGGAACAAATAATATGTTATAATGGGTAAAAATACATCAGACTACCATCCGTTGGAGGTGCTTCTCCGTGTCCAAAGCTCCCAAACAGGCGCAATACAAGATCCTTTCCATCGACCCCTGGCTCCAGCCCTATTACAGCGACATCTCCCTGCGCATGGAGCGCCACGCGCAGACCCGCAAGCAGCTGCTGGGCGACAAGGCCGACCTGTCGTCCTTCGCCAACGGCTACCTGTACTACGGCATTTCCCGCACGCCCACCGGCTGGGTCTATCGCGAATGGGCGCCCGGCGCCGACGCGCTGCACCTGATCGGCGATTTCAACGGCTGGAACCGGGAATCCCACCCGCTGACGCGCCTGCCCGACGGCACCTGGGAGATTCGGCTGGAGGGCGCAGACGCGCTGAAGCACGGCCAGCTCGTCAAGATGCAGCTGACCAAGAACGGCGTGCGCTCCGACCACATCCCCGCCTACATCCGCCGCGTGTATCAGGACCCGGAGACGAAGATGTTCAACGGCCAGGTGTGGGCGCCGCCCAAGCCCTTCCAGTGGACGGACGGCGGCTATGGCAAGCGCAAGGTGGCCCCGCCCTACATCTACGAGGCGCACATCGGCATGGCCCAGGAGAAGGAAGCGGTGGGCAGCTACCGCGAGTTTGCCGACTTCAACCTGGAGTACATCCACGATCTGGGCTACAATACCATACAGCTGATGGCCATCCAGGAGCACCCCTACTACGCCTCCTTCGGCTACCAGGTCACCAACTTCTTCGCCGCCTCCTCCCGCTACGGCGAGCCGGAGGACCTGAAGTACCTGATCAACAAGGCCCACGAGCTGGGCATGTACGTGCTGCTGGACGTGGTGCACTCCCACGCCTCCGCCAACGCCGACGAGGGCCTGAACGGCATCGACGGCACCGACAACCAGTACTTCCTGTCCGGCGACCGGGGCTGGCACCCCGCCTGGAAGACCCGCCTGTTCGACTACGGCAAGCACGAGGTGCTGCATTTCCTGCTCTCGAACCTGAAGTTCTGGCTGGAGGAGTACCACTTCGACGGCTTCCGCTTCGACGGCGTGACCTCGATGATCTACCAGGACCACGGCCTGGGCTCCAACTTCACCGACTACTCCCAGTACTTCGGCCTGAACACCAACGTGGACGCGCTGACCTATCTGCAGCTGGCCAACGAGCTGATCCACGCCGTCAACCCCTTCGCGATCACCATCGCCGAGGAGATGAGCGGCATGCCCGGCATGTGCATTCCCATCCGCAACGGCGGCATCGGCTTCGACTACCGGCTGTCCATGGGTGTGCCGGACTTCTGGATCAAGCTGTTGAAGGAGTACTCCGACGATCAGTGGGACATGTTCAAGATGTGGTATGAGCTGACCACCCGCCGCCCGCAGGAGAAGAACATCGGCTACTGCGAGTCCCACGACCAGGCGCTGGTGGGCGACAAGACGCTGATCTTCCGCATGGCCGACGCCGAGATGTACACCGGCATGAACAAGTCGTTCCACTCCATCGCCATCGACCGGGCCATCGCGCTGCACAAGATGATCCGCTTCATCACGCTGGTGCTGGGCAGCGACGGCTACCTGAACTTCATGGGCAACGAGTTCGGCCACCCCGAGTGGATCGACTTTCCCCGCGAGGGCAACGGCTGGAGCTACAAGTACGCCCGCCGCCAGTGGTCGCTGGTACAGAACGGCATGCTGAAGTACGAGTGGCTGGTCAACTTCGACAAGGCCATGCTGAAGTTCTCCCGGAAGTACCGCGTGCTCAGCAAGACCGACACCGTGAACCTGTGGATCGACCAGCCGGGCAAGATCATCGCGTTCTCAAAGGGCGAGCTGGTGTACGTGTTCAACTTCCACCCCACCTACTCCCCCACCAACTTCTTCCTGCCGGTCCACTCCGTGGGCGAGGGCAAGTACAGGGTGATCTTCTCCACCGACGACATCGACTTCGGCGGCATGGACCGCACCAGCAAGGACTACGTGTACTACACCAAGTTCGTCGAGGGCCGCGGGCTGGGCTTTGAGATCTACATCCCCTGCCGCACGGCCATCGTGTTCAAGAAGATCGACTGATCCGCTCCACGAAAAAGAAACCGCCCGATCGGGCGGCTTCTTTTTTATGGGCGGTGAATTACTTCTTCTTGCCCTGGTTTGCGACGGCCTCCATCTTGGCCTTCAGCGCCTCCTGGTCGCCCAGGTAGTAGCTCTTGATGACCTTGAAGTCGTCGTCAAACTCGTACACCAGCGGGGTGCCGGTGGGGATGTTGACGCCGATGATGTCGTCGTCGGAGATGTTGTCGAAGTACTTCACCAGCGCGCGCAGGCTGTTGCCGTGGGCCGCGATGATCACGCGCTTGCCGGAGAGCATGTCGGGCTTGATGACCTCGTTGAAGTAGGGCACCGCGCGCTCGATGGTGGTCTCCAGGCTCTCGTGGGCGGGCAGCAGCGCCTTGTCCACGTCGCGGTACATCGGCTGGTTCAGCGCGGAGCGCTCGTCACTGGCCTCCAGGGCCGGCGGCTTGATGTTGAAGGAGCGGCGCCAGATCTTCACCTGGTCCTCGCCGTACTTCGCCGCGGTCTCGGACTTGTTCAGGCCCTGCAGCGCGCCGTAGTGGCGCTCGTTCAGCTTCCAGGACTTCACCACGGGCAGCCAGGCGCGGTCCATCTCGTCCAGGATGTGATACAGCGTGTGAATGGCCCGCTTCAGGTAAGAGGTGTAGCAGACGTCGAAGTCATAGCCCTCGGCCTTCAGCAGCTGACCGGCGGCCTTGGCCTCCTCGTGGCCCTTTTCGCTCAGGTCCACGTCGGTCCAGCCGGTGAACAGGTTCAGCTTGTTCCACTCGCTCTCGCCGTGGCGAACCAGAACCAACTTCATCATGGGAATCAATCCTCCTTGTCTTGTTATCAGGGCGCGGGTCAGAAATTGACGACCTGCGCGAAATCCGCCGCCTTCAGGGACGCGCCGCCGATCAGGCCGCCGTCGATCTCGGGCTGCGCCATCAGGCCCTTCACGTTGGAGCCCTTCATGCTGCCGCCGTACTGGATGCGGATCTTCTCGGCCGCTTCCGCGCCGAACTTGTCGGCGATGGCCTTGCGGATGACGCCGATGGTCTCGTTCGCCTGCTCGTCGGTGGCGGTCAGGCCGGTGCCGATGGCCCAAACGGGCTCGTAGGCGATCACGACGTTGTCCAGCTCCTCGGCGGTCAGGCCGTGCAGCGCCATCTGGGTCTGATAGGTGACGATCATGTCGGTGTAGCCCGCCTCGCGCTCGTCCTTCATCTCGCCGACGCATACGATGGCGATCAGACCGGCCTTCACGGCCGCGACGGTGCGCAGGTTGACGGTCTTGTCCGTCTCGCCGAAGTACTGGCGGCGCTCGGAGTGGCCGATGATGACGTACTCGCAGCCGGCGGCCTTCAGCATGTCGGCGGACAGCTCGCCGGTGTAGGCGCCGGAGGCCTTGAAGTGGACGTTCTGAGCGCCCAGCTTGATGTTGGTGCCGGCAATGACGGCCTTGACGGCGGCGAAGTTGACAGCGGGCGTGCAGACGACCACGTCGCACTTGGCGTCCTTCACCAGCGGGATAAGCTCGGTGACCAGCTGGGCCGCCTCCTCGGGCGTTTTGTTCATCTTCCAGTTGCCGGCGATAATGGGCTTGCGCATGGGAATCTCCTCCTCGTTGTTATTGTGCTTAGATCAGGCCTTGTCCTTCAGGCACGCGACGCCGGGCAGCACCTTGCCCTCCAGGAACTCCAGGGACGCGCCGCCGCCGGTGGAGATGTGGCTCATCTTCGGGGCCAGGCCCATCTGGGTGACGGCCGCCGCGCTGTCGCCGCCGCCGATGATCGTGGTGGCGTCGGACTCGGCCATGGCGGTGGCGATGGCCAGGGTGCCCTTGGCGAACTCGGGCTTCTCAAACACGCCCATGGGGCCGTTCCAGACCACGGTCTTGGCGGACTTCACGGCGTCGGAGAACAGCTCGATGGTCTTCGGGCCGATGTCCAGGCCCTGCCAGCCCGCGGGGATCTCGCCGGCGGGAACCACCTTGATCTCGGTGGGGTTGTCAAAGTCGTTGGCGATCACGGTGTCCACCGGCAGCAGGAACTTCACGCCCTTGGCCTCGGCGGCCTTCATCATGTCCTTCGCCAGCTCGATGCGCTCCTCGTCCAGCAGGGAGTCGCCGATCTCGCCGCCCATGGCCTTCGAGAACGTGTAGGCCATGCCGCCGCCGATGATCAGGGTGTCGACCTTCTCCAGCAGATTGGTGATGACGCCGATCTTGTCCTTGACCTTCGCGCCGCCCAGTATGGCGACGAAGGGACGCACGGGATTCTCCACGGCGTTGCCCAGGAAGTTCAGCTCCTTGCCGATCAGGTAGCCGGCCACGGCGGGCAGGTAATCGGCGACGCCGGCGGTGGAGGCATGGGCGCGATGCACGGTACCGAACGCGTCGGACACGTACAGCTCGGCCATGGAGGCCAGCTCCTTGGCGAACGCCGGGTCGTTCTTCTCCTCCTCGGCGTGGAAGCGGACGTTCTCCAGCAGCACGGCCTTGCCGGGCTCGACCTCGGCGGCCAGCTTCTTGGCGTCGGGGCCGATGACGTCCTTGGCCAGCTTCACCTCAAAGCCCAGCTTCTCGCTCAGGCGCTTGGCGACGGGGGCCAGGGAATACTTCATGTTGAACTCGCCCTTGGGACGGCCCAGGTGAGAGCACAGGATCACGGCGGCGCCGTTGTCCAGCAGGTAGCGGATCGTCGGCAGCGCGGCATTGATGCGGGTCTCGTCGGTGATGTTCTTGTCCGCGTCCAGCGGCACGTTGAAATCGCAGCGGACCAATACCTTCTTGCCCTTGACCTGGACATCCTCGATGGTCATCTTATTCAGATTCATGGTGAGTCACTCCTTACCTCAAATTGATAGCTATATTTTACCACATCACGGTCCAAATTAAAAGTGATTTCGGCACTGGACCACTATAAAATTTGCGTTGAATCGGGCAAAAACCCCGAAAAGGGCCCATAAATCGGAAATTTCTTAACGATGAGGTGCTATACTGGCGAAGATTGGGAGGGAATGCCATGAGCAAGACGATCATCGAAGCGCGGGACGTGTGCTTCAGCTACGAGGGCTCCGGCGCGCTCGCCGTCGACCACGTCAGCCTCAGCGTCGAGCAGGGCGAGTTCCTGGCGATACTCGGGCGCAACGGCAGCGGCAAGTCCACCTTCGCAAAGCTGCTGAACGCCCTGCAGCTGCCCACGTCCGGCACGCTGACGGTGAACGGCATCACTCCCTCCACCGAGGACGACTGCTACGAGGTGCGCAAGTCCTGCGGCATGGTGTTTCAGAACCCGGACAACCAGATCGTGACCACCATCGTCGAGGAGGACTGCGCCTTCGGCCTGGAGAACCTGGGCACGCCGCCGGAGGAGATCCGTGGCCGCGTGGACGACGCGCTGCACAGCGTGGGCATGTCCGAATTCGCCCAGGCCTCCCCTTCGATGCTCTCCGGCGGCCAGAAGCAGCGCGTGGCCGTGGCCGGCGTGCTGGCCATGCGCCCCAGGATCATCGTGTTCGACGAATCCACCGCCATGCTGGACCCCATCGGCCGGCGCGACGTTTTCGCCCTGGCCCGGCGGCTGAACGTGGAGGAGGGCATCACGGTGGTGTGGATCACCCACTTCATGGAGGAGGCCGCGCTGGCCGACCGGCTGGCCGTCATGGAGGGCGGCCGCGTCGCGCTGGTGGGCACGCCCCGGGAGGTGTTCGCTCAGGCGGATCGGGTGCTGGCGCTGGGGCTGGACGTTCCCGAGATGATGAAGCTGGCCCGGATACTTCAGGCCGGCGGGCTGAAGCTGCCCGAGGGGCTGATGACCGTCAACGAAATGGCCCATGCCCTCACGCGCCTGCGCAAGGGCGGCGGCAAGCCTTCCTCCGCGCCCCAGAGCGCGGGCGCTCATGCCCCTCAGCCCGAGGGCGACGCCGTCATCGACGTGAAGCACCTGACCCACGTCTACCTGCCCGGCACGCCCTTTGAGGCGAAGGCGCTCTCGGACGTGAGCCTCTCCATTTGCAGCGGCGAATTCGTCGGCATCATCGGCCACACCGGCAGCGGCAAGAGCACGCTGATCACCCACCTGAACGGCCTGGAGCGCTCCGAGCCCGGCACGGTGTTCGTGAAGGGCAGAGACCTGGGCGAAAAGGGCGCGGACCTGATCTCGGTACGCCAGACGGTGGGCCTGGTGTTCCAGTACCCGGAGTACCAGCTGTTCGAGGAGACCGTGGCCAAGGACGTGGCCTTCGGGCCGTCGAACCTGGGCCTGGATGCCGCCGAGATCGAGAGGCGCGTGAAGCGCGCGCTTTCGCAGGTGGGCCTGAATGCTCAGGAGGTGGCGGAGAAGTCGCCCTTCGAGCTGTCCGGCGGCCAGAAGCGCCGGGTGGCCATCGCCGGCGTGCTGGCGATGCAGCCCGACATACTGATACTCGACGAGCCCGCCGCGGGGCTGGACCCGGCCGGACGCCGGGAGATGCTGGAGCTGATCCACGGCATCCACGAATCCGGCGTGACGGTGGTGATGGTGTCCCACTCGATGGACGACGTGGGCAAATACTGCGACCGCCTGTTCGTGCTGAACCGGGGCGAGCTGGCCTATTCCGGCACGCCAGCGGAGGTGTTCCTGCACGACCAGCGGCTGCACGAGATCGGCCTGGACGTGCCCGAATGCGCCAAGCTGGCGCGGATGCTGCGCGGCGCGGGCTTTGAGATGCCGGAGGGCGTGTACCGCGCCCAGGACGTGTGCGCCGCGATAATGAACAACCTTTCCGGGGAGGTGTCGGGCGATGCTTAAGAACATGACGCTGGGCCAGTACTTCCCCGGCGACTCCTTCATCCACCGGCTGGACCCGCGCACCAAGCTGCTGGCGACCATCGCGCTGATCGCCATCGTGTTCGTGTCCCAGGGCTTTTCCGGCTTCCTGGCCATCGCGGCCTTCGTGCTGATCGCCGCCGCGTCCACGGGCATCCACCTGAAGTTCCTGTTCCGCGGCCTGAAACCGATCATGTTCATCGTGATCTTCACGTTCGTGCTGAACCTGTTCTTCCAGACCGGCGGCACGGAGCTTGTGCGCCTGGGCTTTCTGCGTGTCACCGACCAGGGCCTGCGGATGGCCGGCTTCATGGCCGTGCGGCTGATCCTTCTGGTGGTGTGCTCGCAGCTTCTGACGCTGACCACATCGCCCATCGCGCTGACGGACGGCCTGGAGTCGCTGTTCCGGCCGCTGGAGGCGATTCACTTTCCCGCCCATGAGATCGCGATGATGATGTCCATCGCGCTGCGGTTCATCCCCACGCTGATGGACGAGGCCGACAAGATCATGAAGGCCCAGAAGGCCCGCGGCGCGAACTTCGAGACCGGCAGCGTGCTGGCCCGGGCGAAGGCCATGGTGCCGCTGCTGGTGCCGCTGTTCGTGGGCGCGTTCCGCCGGGCCGAGGAGCTGGCGCTGGCGATGGACGCCCGCTGCTACCGCGGCGGCAAGGGCCGCACGCGCATGAAGCAGCTGAAGTACGGCACGATCGACCTGCTGGCGGGGCTGGCGCTGCTTCTGCTGCTGGCCGCGGTGATCGCGCTGAACGCCCTGGGGGCGTTTTGACCATGCGGCGCATTCACCTGACCATCGAATACGACGGCACGAACTACGCCGGCTGGCAGCGCCAGGCCAACGCGCTGGCGGTGCAGCAGGTGCTGGAGGAGACCCTGCGCAGGCTGACCGGCGAGGCCGTCGTGCTCCACGGCGCGAGCCGCACCGACGCGGGCGTGCACGCGCTGGGGCAGTCCGCCCACTTCGACACCGACAGCCGCATCCCCGGCGAGAAGTACAGCTACGCGCTGAACGCGCTGCTCCCCCATGACATCCGCGTCCGGCGCTCCGAGGTCGTATCTTCCGACTTCCACGCCCGCTTTTCGTCAAAGGGCAAGCGCTACCGCTACCTGTTCTACGACGCGCCCCACGCCGGCGCGCTGAACCGCAACACCCACGCCCACAGCATCTATCCGCTAAACGACGATCTGATGCGGCGGGAGGCGCTGGCCCTTCTGGGCGAGCACGACTTTGCCGCCTTCGCCGCCAGCGGCTCGGTGGTCAAGGACACCGTTCGCACGATCTGGCGGGCCGACGTGGCGCGGCGCGATCACGACGTGGAGCTCACCGTGGAGGGCAGCGGCTTTTTGTACAACATGGTGCGCATCATCGCGGGCACGCTGCGGGACATCGGCTCCGGCAAGCTGGCGCCCGGCGCGCTGGCCCGCGCCATCGAGACCGGCAACCGCCTGGACCTGGGCGTCACGGCCCCGGCCCACGGGCTGACGCTGATGGAAGTGTTCTATACAGACAGGGGGCGGCGCGAATGACGATCACCAACGCCATGCGCCTGCTGAAGCAGGCCGGCATCCCATTCGATACCTCCGAGTACGAGGTGGACGAGAGCGACCTCAGCGGCGTCCACGCCGCGCAGATGCTGGGCGTCGAAGCGGACTGCGTGTTCAAGACGCTGGTGGGCCGCGGCGCGCTGAACAGCCTCTATGTGTTTGTGATTCCGGTGGCCGAGGAGCTGGACCTGAAAAAATGCGCCTCCGCCGCCGGCGAGAAGCGCATCGAGATGATCCACGTGAAGGAGCTGCAGGGGCTCACCGGCTACATCCGGGGCGGCTGCTCCCCCATCGGCATGAAGAAGAAGTACCCGACCTTCATCGACGAGATCGCGGTGCTGTTCGACCGCATCTACGTCAGCGCCGGGCTCCGGGGCCAGCAGCTGATCCTGAACCCGGAGGACCTGCGCGCGTTTATCGGGGCGCAGTTTGCCGACCTGACGCGGCGGTAGCTCAGTTCAGCACCTCCGCCAGCTTTCCCTGGGGCTCGACGCCCGAAATATCCCGTACCTGCGAGAAGATCTCGCGCTGTTGCCTGGCGCTGTACACCCCGGCGTTCATGTGATAGCGCTTGTTTTCGTTGGTGATCAGCGCCACCTCGTGCACCGGGAACAGCTTGTTCTTTTCGCCCGCGCCGCTCTTGTCGATGGGCTCATATCCCATATCCTCCACGTAGCCGTAGCTGACCAGCTTCTTCAGATCGATGGTCTTGTCGATGAACTTCATGTCCAGCTCACCCTGCCGGAACAGGAAGAACGCCCGCTGCTCGCCAGGCTTCACGCGCACGTTCGCCGGGAACGCGAAGCGCAGCTTCGTGCCGTCGATCACCACCTTCGCGCGGGCGTAGTGCCAGGTGTAGCACGCCGCCATGGCGAGTATCAGGTACGAGAAAAACGAGAAGCTGGTCATCAGGTCGTTGACGCCGCGGGCCTGGCGGACGGCGGTGTACACTGCGTCGCCCAGGCACAGCACCGCCAGCACGTACAGCACGATGTACCCGGCACAGTAGGGACGGTAGCGCTTCATGGAAATCATCCTCCATCACAGGAATTCCTTTTCGTCGATCACGATGTCCTCGCGCCGCACGCGGCGCCAGTCGAAGTGGCGCGCCAGCTCGGCGGGCGACACAGCCTCCCATTTTTCGATCAGGCCGCAGCGCCAGGCCAGGTAGCCCGTGACCTTCTCCGGCGGCCAGCGCCGGCGCACCTCGCCCAGCTCCAGCGCGTGCTCCCGCTTGCTCAGCCGCCGCCCATCCGGCGACAGGAGCATCGGCACGTGATAAAACGCCGGGACGGCATAGCCCAGCGTCCGGTACAGCCACAGCTGCACCGGCGTGCTGGTCAGCAGGTCGCGCCCGCGGACCACCTCGCTGACGCCGCTGGCGGCGTCGTCCACCACCACGGCCAGCTGATAGGCCGCCACGCCGTCGGAGCGGCGCACGATGAAGTCGCCCCACTCCCGGGCCAGGTTCATCTCCTGAGGTCCCTGCAGGCCGTCCGTGAACGCCACCGCCTCGTCCGGGACCCGGGCCCGCAGGCAGCGCGTTTCGCCCTTCCCGGCGCGCTGACCGGGCGTCAGGTTCCGGCAGGTGCCGGCGTACAGCACCCGCCCGTCGGAGGCGTGAGGCGCGGAGGCCGCGTGCAGCTGGTCCCGCGTGCAGTAGCAGGGGTACAAAAGGCCCATCGCGTCGAGCCTTTCCATCGCCTGTGCGTAGGCCGCGCCGCGCCTGCTCTGGTCCTCGGCCCGACTGTCCCAGTCAAGGCCCAGCCAGCGCATATCGTCCATCAGCGCCTGCGCGTACTCGGCGCGGCTTCGGTTCGGGTCCAAATCCTCGATGCGCAGCACGACCTCGCCGCCCGCCGACTTCGCGGACAGCCACGCCAGCAGCGCCGTGAACGCGTTGCCCAGGTGCATCCGCCCGCTGGGGCTCGGGGCAAACCTTCCGCGCGTCAAACGCCTCGCCTCCATCCGCTACAGCGACAGCTTGCCCAGGTCGGTGATCATCTTCCAGACCCGGGCGGCCTTCTCGGGGCCCACGTCCTTGATCGCCTTGCGCACCGCCCGGCCGTTCTGCGCCAGGCCCAGCCAGAACTCCCGGCCGAAGTTTTGCGCGTCGGTGGCGCGGAGCACGTCGAACAGCGTGTCCACCAGCTCCGCGCGGCTGACCTCGTCCTGGGCGGCCAGCCACCGCCTGAATCCCGCCTCGAACCTGCGGCTGTCGCCGGACAGCTCCGGCATCCGCACGAAGCCGGGCCCCTCCACCTGCCAGGAGTAGGGGTCGTGCTGGAAAATGCTGATGGATTTGCTCTTGACGATGGCGTAGGCGTCCGGGTGCGCCAACAGCATGCCCACGATGGAGCCCTGGGGCACGAACGAGTGCAGTCGGCCGGCGACGCGGGCGTACAGCGTGGCCGCGTCCATGCAGTCGCTGAGCCCCGGGCCGTCGAAGTTGAACACCGCTTCGAGCCTCTCCCGCACGGCCCCTTCCACCGTCGTCGCCGCGTACATGGCCAGGTTGCCGCCCTTGGAGTGGCCGCCGACCCACAGCCTGCCCGGGTACTTCCCGGCGATGCGGGCCAGGTAGTCCCTCGCGGCCTCCTGGGCGGGAACGGGCTTCGAGAAGGCCATGTTGAAGTCCTCCTGCCAGCCCACGATGGTGCTGTCGGTGCCGCGGAAGGCTATGTAGTGCATGTCCGGGAAAAGGTGCAGCGTGACCGCGGCGAACTGCTTCTCCGCCACCGCGTCGAAGTCCTGCACGTAGTCGCTCACGATCGCGCCGCCGAAGCGGACGCTCCCGCCGCAGAGGGCCACCAGCTTGCCGTCGCTCTGGGGGTCATAGCCGTCGGAGACCACCTGACCCGCCATGCGCGCGGCCAATTCCTTCAGCGGCGCGGCGTCCTCCAGCCCCTTCTCCCAGCGCGGCATGGCCAGCTGCGCCAGGATCAGGCCGTCCACTTCGGTCAGCGGCACCGCGTCCAGCGAAATGTCGCCGCGCCAGCGCAGATAGTCCAGCATGTTGCTCATATGCTCTCCCCCCGTCACGGCCGCCGGTTCCTGAGCCGGTTCAGGTTGTTGTCGATCTCCTTTTTCAGCTTCCGCATGGCCTCGGTGGCCCGGTTTTCGCTGTACAGCATGTCGATCAGCTCCGTCTGCCGCTCGATCACCGCGTTTTTGATGGCGCCGGCCGGCTCAAGCGAGGCCGCCAGCTGCTCCCGCCCGGACTCGATGCGGGCCTCCGCCTCGCGGTGCAGGCGCTCGGTCTCGGCCTTGATCTGAGCCATGCGGGCGCTGATGCGCTCGGTGCGGTAGATCACATCCGGATAGGCGTCGGCAAAGCGCCGGTAGAAGTAGGACCGGTCGCTGAGCAGCAGCCGCACCTCGCGGTTGATCTGCTCGGTGTTGTCGGCCTCGCTGCGCTCCACATTGGTCTTGATCAGCTTCAGCACGAAGTGGGTGATCACGTAGTCCGCCGCGAACACGGCCAGCAGCCCGCCCGCCAGCCACAACCGGGCGGTCAGGCCCAGGCCGTCCATCAGCCGGTACAGCAGGGGGTTGATGATGTGTACGATGGCGATCCCGCCCAGGCCGAACAGCAGCAGGTTGCCGATCCAGATGCGCCCGTGCAGGTTCATGGGCTTCTGGCTGTAGTCCCACCACCGGGCGTGAAACCGCTTCTCCATGAAGTAGCTGGAAAGGTACTCGATGGCCCCGCACAGGAAGAAGGACACCAGAAACGTGGTGCCGTAGGCCGACTCAAACCGCGCCATATCGCCGATGGCCAGCGTGATGAGCAGCGCCCCCGACCCGTAGATCGGCAGCAGCGGCCCGGTAAAGAACCCCCGGTTGATGAACCTGTGAAACTGTATGTACTTCAGCGTCACCTCGATCACCCATCCGAAGAACGAATAAGCGAAAAACAGCAACACCAAATTGACCGTATAATCCATGATACGCCTCTCTCCGCGAAAAGTGAGGCGCCTGACGGCGCCTCACGATACCGGAACCGATATTACTTCATGGCCTCTTCCACAGCCACGGCCACGGCGACGGTCGCGCCGACCATCGGGTTGTTGCCCATGCCCAGGAAGCCCATCATTTCCACGTGGGCGGGCACGGAGGACGAGCCTGCGAACTGGGCGTCGGAGTGCATGCGGCCCATGGTGTCGGTCATGCCGTAGCTGGCGGGGCCGGCGGCCATGTTGTCGGGATGCAGCGTGCGGCCCGTGCCGCCGCCGGAGGCCACGGAGAAGTACTTCTTGCCGGCCTCCCAGCGCTCCTTCTTGTAGGTGCCCGCCACCGGGTGCTGGAAGCGGGTGGGGTTGGTGGAGTTGCCAGTGATGGACACGTCGGCGTTCTCATGCCACATGATGGCCACGCCCTCGCGCACGTCGTCCGCGCCGTAGCAGTTCACCTTCGCGCGGTCGCCGGTGGAGTAGGCGGTCTTGCTGACGATGGTCAGCGCGTGGTCTTCCTTCACGTCGGCGGACAGGTAGTCGTACTTGGTCTGCACATAGGTGAAGCCGTTGATGCGGCTGATGATCATGGCGGCGTC
>JAFYBB010000100.1 GCA_017540445.1 Clostridia bacterium
CTCGGTGAGCGCCCCGGCGATCATGCCGATCAGGAACTTGACCTCGTAGATGCGCAGATAGTAGGAGCGTATCCGCTGCCAGGAGGCCAGCATCGAGCAGTTCAGTATCTTCACGTCCGGGTGCTTCACCGAGGCCTTGATCGACGCGGAGAGCATCAGCGGCGTGGTGGTGAAAATCAGGCGGTTGCCGTCCGCGATCAGCTTTTCGATCTGCGCCTCGTAATCCGCCGGGTCCTCGCACACGCACACGGTGGTCTTCACCCGCTCGCCCAGCTTGTTCTCCAGGTTCACCCGGCCCAGGTCGTGCCAGTAGATCCAGCCGGACTGGCGCGGCTCCCGGTTGTACAGGAAGGCCACGTTCACGCTGGAGGGGCCGAACAGCGTGTTCAGCAGGCTTGCGCCCTGCTTCAGCTCGTCGGGCTTGGTGATCAGCGCCACATTGCCCTGCTCCTTGTCCTTCTCGAACTCGCCCCACAGCGCCTTGACCTCGCCGCGCAGCTCGCGGTCGTACTTCTTCGGCGCCTCGGCGTAGCCGCAGGCCTCCAGGTAGATCAAAAAGGCGTCGCCGGTGGTGGCGGGCAGCTTCTTCGGGTCGCTGACGGCCTCCCGGGCCTTGTACTCCTCCCGAAAGCGCATGTAGGTGGCCAGGAAGTCGCTGCGCTGCTCGCTGGTCCAGTGCTCGCCGGGAGAAGTGCCCGTCAGCTCGTACAGCTTCTGATAGCCGCCGGGCTTGGACAGCCACAGGTAGTTGATGCCGGTATCGGCGTAGAACGGCAGAAACTCATAGTACAGCGCGTTCAGCGGGTCGCCCTCCCGGCGGCCCGGCAGCACCCGGGTCACCTCCGCCTCGATGTAGACGGAATCCAGGTACTTCATCACGCTGACCCGCTTGTTGCCCTCCACGGTGTAGAACTGGTTCAGGTACTCCAGCACCTTCACCGGCTGGTTCAGGCCCTGCTCCACGATGCTGCGGTACAGCGTGGTCCACTTGGTGCCGAACTCGCTGCCCGGCTCCAGCAGGGGCATGAAGTTGGGGGCGAAAGCGTTGGTGCGGCCCTTCGAGGCGGTGCCCACCACCTTGCTCAGCGGGATCTGCACCAGCCCGAGCGACACGCGGCTCAGGGCGTTCAGCTGCTCCTCGATCTCCTCCAGCACCGGCAGGTACGGGTTCTCCCGCCGCTGCATGCGGTTGTGGTATTCCTTTAAGCCCGTTCTGCGCGCGCGCGCATAGGCGTCTTCTGCAATCATGTTCATTTCCCCCTTTCGGGACAGTGTCGTGCTTCGGCGCACGGCCTATGAGTTTATCCCCCGAAGGTAAAGAAAGCAAGGGGCTCTGTGTTGCGGCCTCGAAAATCACGCCTCCCCGGCGGGCATGTCCACGAATACGGGCGAGACCCCCACGGCGGGCAGGAACACCCCGAAGAAGTCCCCGGCGGCCATGGCCAGCGTCTCGGTGTTGTCGCAGGGATGAAAGCCCAGCGTCCCGCAGGCCGGCAGCCCCGAATCGACGATCAGGCCCACGCCCCGGGCCTCGGGAAAGATCAGGCCCATGGGGCTGGCCGAGCCCGCGCGGCAGCGCAGCTTTTCCAGCAGCGCGGCCTCCGGCGCGAAGCTGAGCCGGGACGAGCCCGCCTGCCGGGACACCTGCGAGGTGCAGAACCGCACGTCGGGCCGGGCCAGGCACAGGTAAAAGCGCTTACCGTTCTTCGTGGTCAAAAACAGGTTCTTCGGCGTCAGCGCGCCCAGCACGCCGTCCACCGCCGCGCATTCGGCCATGCTGCCCGTCGGATCGTGGCGCATCCGGCGATACGCGATGCCCGATTGCTCCAGGAACGCGTATACGGCCTCGGTGATCTCGCTCACAGGCTCCTCAGGTCCTTTCCCTTCAGCTGCACCGCGGCGCAGGCGTTTTTGTCCAGCAGCCGCGAGGCCACGCGCTCGCCGTAGCGCTCCTTCAGCTGCACCGGCGTCAGATTGGTGGCCACCACCGTGTGCCGCTTCGCGGCCGTGCGCTCGTTGAACAGCGTGAACAGGTACTCCACGGTGATGTTGCGCATCATCGGCTCCGCGCCCAGATCGTCGATCAAAAGCAGCGGCACCTCGATCAGCGCCGAAAAGCCCTCGTACTGGGGATCGTTGCCCATGTGCTGGCGGCGCATGGCCTCGAACATGCGAAACGCCGTGATCCGCACCGCCGAAAAGCCCCGGGCGGTCACCCGCTCAAACACGCAGTTCAGCAAAAAGGTCTTGCCCAGGCCGCCCTCGCCGGTGAGCAGCAGGTTGCGAAACGCGGTGTTCGGAAAGCTGTCCGCGTACTGCCTGCACAGGTTCCGGGCCTTCACCAGCCTGTCCCGCTGGCCGTCCGCCTCGGGGATGCGGTTCTCGTCAAAGCGGTCGAAGTTCTGCTCGTCCAGGCCGGCCATGCTGCCGTCCTCGTACTGGCGCAGCTTCAGCCGCGCCTCGAAGCAGTCGCAGAAGCGGGCCGGCGCGTCGCCCACATAGCCGGTGTCCCGGCACAGGGGGCACCGGTAGCGCATCTCCAGCGCGTCCTCCGGCAGCCCGGCCTGCGCCAGCAGCGCACGGACGCGGGCGTTGATGGCCTTGCCCCGCTCCTTCATGGCCTGAGCCGCCTCCGCCCGCTTCTGGGGGGAGGTCTGGCTGAGTATCGCGCGCATCGCGCCGAAGGCCGTCTCGGTGCTCTGCCGGCGCAGGTCGGCGATCTCCGGCGCCAGCGCGCAGGCCTGGCGTATGCGCGCGGCCTGGTCGGCCTCGTCGGCGGAGCGCTGGGCGGCGTATTCCGCCAGCAGCGCCTGAATGTGTTCCGAACGCGTCATTTCCCATCGCCCTCCTCGCCGTACTTGTCCAGGTCAATGAAGAAGTCGTCGCCGTAATCCTCGTCCCTGTACTCCCGCTGGGCATAGTCCAGCGCCGGGTTGGCGGCGCCGGCCTTCGCCGGGGAGGCCGCCGGGGTCCTGGCCGCCTCGTGCCGGGCCCGGGCGTCCTCCACGGTGGCTATGCCCTCGCCCGCCCAGTCCGTGAGCAGCTTGTCCATGTACTTCATCGGCATCTGCATGCCCCGGGCGCAGGTCGCGGCGTACTCGATCACGTCCTCGCCGTGCCGGGCCTGCCAGGCGTCGTACAGCGCCA
Source organism: Clostridia bacterium (assembly GCA_017540445.1). Classification (GTDB taxonomy): domain Bacteria; phylum Bacillota; class Clostridia; order Christensenellales; family Aristaeellaceae; genus UBA2862. The sequence goes on from JAFYBB010000100.1 coordinate 3,148, forward strand.
GGTCGTTCATCGTGGGCCGCCGCTCCAGCCCCGCGGCCTCCAGCAGCGCCCGCACCCGCGCGGCCTTGCGCTGCATCTGCCCGATGTAGGCCTCGGCGTCCGCCCGGGTGAACAGGCCCTGGGCGCCCCACTCCTTCAGCATCCACTCCACGTCCTCGAAGCGGGTCTTCTTCTTCCGGTGGCACTGCACCGCCGCCAGGCGCACCGTCTCGGGCTCGAAGCCCGCGGCCCGCAGCGCGGCGTAGCGCTGCAGCTGGTCCGGCGTGGGCTGGGCCTGGGTGGCGTCCAGCTCCTTCAGCACCTCCTTCGTCTCATTGAAGAACGCGCTGTTCTTCTCCAGCCGCGACTTCAGGATCGCGTCCAGGTAGGCAAAGGAGGGCTTGGCGGTCTTGATGGTCTCGCCGCAGGCGTCCAGCACGTCCTCCTGGGTGCATTTCCATTCCTTGACCCACCGCGTCGCGCAGTCCAGCTCGTCCAGCGTGGGCTCGCGGCGCAGCGAAAAGCGCTTCAGCACCGCCTCGGCCACCGGGTAGATGTTCTCCTCCTGGGCGATGGCCCGCTCCACGTCCTCCAGGCTGCGGCAGCCCCGGTCCGCCCAGGTCACGGCCAGCTTGTCCATGCGCCGGAACACGCTGGCGGGGCTGGGCGTCTTCGCCTTGCTGCGCGAGGTCTCGATGCCGTACTTCACCAGCCGCAGCGCGGCGTCCTGGTCGTAGCCCAGCACGTTCAGCCAGTCGTTGGCGATGCGGTACTCGTGGGACTCGATCACCCGCGCCCCGAACAGGCCCTGCAGCTCGGCGTTGAAGTCGCGATAGGCGTAGTAGTCCCGCTCCATGGCGCTGCCGGCGGCGCTCTCCGCGCGCACGGGCAGCAGCTCGTAGGTGGGCGGCCGGTCGGTCACGCGCCGCACCAGGCCCTGGCGCTCCCAGTAGGTGAAGGCCTCGAACACGGCCTCCTCCTCCATGTGCAGCGCCTTCGCGGTGTCCGAGAGGTCGCCGCCCAGCTCCGGGTGCAGGGCCAGCATCCGCGCGTACAGGTACACCCGCAGGCAGCCCTCCGGCGCGACGGGCAGAAAGTCGATCAGAAACAGGTTCTCGATGGGCGTGGTGTCGAACATCGACGAACCCTCGGCAAAGCTGAAAAAGGCCATTTGCGCACCTCGCATGTCAGTCGTCAGGCCCGCACAGACATGTGCGGACAATAACCCTTACTATAATAGCATACTTCCCGACAAAATTCAATGCAATCTGCCCTGTGCGGGCCTGATCAACGCGCTCACATTTCCGGCATATGCGCGTCACAATGTTGTCGTTTGAGTATTGGGGCGCAATCTGCTATAATAAATATGTGTATATATGTATTCGGTTCATCAGCGACACGCTTTGAAAGGTGATATATCATGCAAATGACCTATGAACAGGCGATGCGGCCGGGCCTTCTGCAGGCATTCGCCACGCGGCGCGGCAGCGGCTATATGATGCGCTCGGAGAAGCGGAACGGCGCCTATGGCAACGGCTCGCGCAGGCCGCCCCGCCGCAAGAAGGCGGGCTTCATCTACATCTTCCTGACCCTGTTGATCAGCGTCATACTCTGGCCGGTGGGCATGGTGATGCTCTGGCGCAGAAAGGTGCGGCTGCAGGCGGGCACGAAGCTGCTGATCTCGCTGCTGACGATGTGCGTCAGCGTGTTCCTGATCGTGTTCGCGCTGACCGTACCGGTGGACAATCCGGAGTTCACCGCCTTCCAGGACAAGGCCAACGACTGGCTGAACAAGGCCACCGCGGACATGGCCGTGGCCGGCGACGCCGCGCTGAAGAAGAGCGGCGAGACCTGGCACGTGATGTCCGACTTCGCGGTGGCGGGCTCCGACTACGCGCTGCAGCAGGGCGCCGACGCGCTGGACAAGGGCGTGGAGCTGGCCGGAAAGGGCCGCGCGGCCATCGAGAAGCTGTTCAACGGCGGCAAGGCCCCCGAGCCCACCGCGGCGCCCGCGCTGACCGACGCGCCCGAAGCGACCGAAGCGCCGGAGGAAACCGACGCCCCTGAAGTCACCGAAGCCCCCGAGGTCACCGACGCCCCTGAGGTCACAGAGGCCCCCGAGGTCACAGAGGCCCCCGAGGTCACAGAGGCCCCCGAGGATACCGAAGCCCCCGAAGTCACCGAAGCGCCTCAGGATACCGAAGCGCCTGAGATCACCGACGCGCCCCAGGATACCGAAGCACCCGAGGTCATCGCTGCGCCCGAGGATACTGAAGCGCCCGAGGCCGAGGCGACGCCCGAGGCCGGCGCGGTCGAGGCGACCAAGGCCCCGAAGAAGACCAAGAAGCCGAAGAAGACCAAGAAACCCAAGAACACCGACGCCCCCGAGGCGAC
>JAFYBB010000101.1 GCA_017540445.1 Clostridia bacterium
GAACACTCAGGGCACGGTGGGCGAGATCAGCGACGAGCTGCGGGAGATCATCAAGTATCTGGACGACGGCACAGTCAGCGGCACATACAGCCGCGAGCTGGAGGACGCCGTGAACCAGGTCAAATCCAGTGAGGAGAGGAGGCATGAATACATGATCATGATGGTGCGCGAGCGGGAACTGATCGACCAGGGCATTGAGCAAGGTATCGAACAGGGACTTGAACGAGGGCTCAAACGGGGCCGCGAAGAAGGCCGCAAAGAAGGCCGCATCAATGAGCGCGTTGAAACGCTTCGCAAGCTGATCCGCAACATGCATTTCACGCCGCAGCAGGCCATGTCCATCCTCGATATTCCTCCCGAGGAGCAGGCGGCCTATCTGGACAGAATCGAAGGCAAGACAACGTAAAACGCCGAACGCCCCGCGCATTGCGGGGCGTTCGGACGTTTGAAGGGAAGGCATGCCAATCCGGTCCCATTGAATCAAACAAATCCCGCAGGGATTTGCACCTGAACTCCACTCTCCACTCTCCACTCTCCCTACTCCCTATCCTCACCAATCCGAGCCCCAATCCGTATCGCCGGCATCCCAGCTGCTGAAGTCGCTGGAGCTGCTCTCGTGCTCCGACTGGATCTGGTCCCAGGCGGAGGAGCCTTTGAAGTCGTCCGCGCCCCAAGCGGCGTCATAGTCGTCGCCCAGGTAATAGTCGCCATAGTTTCCGTAGGGGAAGTCGTCCACCGGCGTCCAGTCGTAGTAATCGTCGTAGTACCAGCTGTCGCCGTAGCGATAGTAATAGCCGTCGTCGTAGCGGTAATAGCCGTCGAAGCGGTGCCGGCGCACCCCCATGAACACGCCGACCGCGCCCACCAGGAGCGCAAGGACCACCACGACGATCACCAGCCGCACGGCGCGCCGCCGGGCCTTGTGCTGGCTCTCGCTCATCTGCGGCTTGCCGTCGGGATAGATGCCCCGGTTGTGGCACTCGCTGAGCAGCTTTTCGTACAGCTCGTTCACGGCGTAAGCCTCGTCCGGCCCGTGGTAGCGCACGGCACGGCTGCCGTCCGCCTTGTTCTTGTAGACGACGAATTCGTCCCCGTCCCGGTAAATGCCGAAGGCCTGGGGCTGGCGGTAATCCACGCCGATGAAGAACCGCATCTTCTCCAGCGGCATGCCGTGGGCGGCGCAGTAGGCCTGCAGCGCTTCGATGGTCTGCGGCTTGCCCTGGGGCACAGGCGCAGCCGCCGCGGCCTGCGGCGCCGGGGCGCTCTGCGCCGCCTCGGCCGCCGGTTCGGTATTCTGGTCCAACGGCGCGCCGCACTGGGCGCAAAAGCGCTCCTGGGGCAGCACCAGCGCCCCGCAGCGCGGACACCTGTCTGATGAAGCCATGCGATTCTCCCCCATGCATCGAGATTATAAGGGCTGACGCTTCACGCCTCCATGATCGTCGGCTGAGACAGCCCCGCGCCGAGGCGCTACTTCACCTTGGTCTTCTTCGAGGCGGACCAGGCGGACCAGTACTGCGTCTTCTTCACCGTCTTGTAGGCCCGAATGCGCACATAGCAGATCTTGCCGGCCTTCAGCTTGCCGATGGTCTTCGACTTCGCGGCGGCCTTCTTCACCGTCACCGTCCTGGCGCCCTTGAAGGTCTTGTTCAGGCCGTACTCGATCTGATAGCCCGTGACGCCCTTCTGCGGGGTCCAGTTGACGGTCAGTGCCTGATTGCCGGCCTTCAGCTTCAGGCCGGACACCTTCGCGGGGTTGATCCGGAAGGTGACCTTGGCGCTGCCGGTATACTTGCCCTTGCCCTTGACCGTGGCCGTGGCCGTTCCGATGGCCCGGTTGCCCTTGTAGGAGACGGTGTAGTCCCTGTTCAGCTTCAGCTTCCTGCCGCTCAGCCTGACCTTTACGGCGGGCTTCAGCGGCTTGCCGGTATAGGTCTGGTCCGCCACGGACAGCTTGAGCTCGCCCGCCTGCTGCTGTGCCTTCAGGCTGATGGGCTTCGCCGTCGGCTTGGCCGTGGGCTTCGCGGTGGCCGTCGCGGTGGGCGCGGCGGTCGGCCTGGCCGTGGCCGTCGCGGTGGGCTTGGCCGTGGGCTTCGCGGTGGGCTTGGCCGTCGGCTTTAAATCGTCCTCGTCGCCGTCGGTTTCGCCCTCGTCTTCGCCTTCGTCCTCGTCGTCGTCCTCGTCGTCTTCGTCCCCGTCCCCGTCGTCTTCGTCTTCGTCGCCCTCGTCCTCGTCTTCACCCTCGTCGTCTTCGTCTTCGTCCTCGTCCTCTTCGTCTTCGTCCTCGTCCTCTTCGTATTCGCCTTCGTCCTCGTCGCCTTCGCCGTCCGAATCCTCGTCACCGTCGGATTCTTCCCCGTCGTCAACGGCCATCACGAGCGCTTTGGCGGCCTTCGGAACGGGTTTCGACCGCAGCGCCGCGCCCTCGGAAAGCGCTCCGAGCCACAGCGCCGCCGCCAACAGGATCGCCAACAGGATGCATGTAAACCGCTTCATATTATACTCCCTCCAGGTGTCTGATTGTCAAGGCGCACGATTGAGCTCTACGCCACCTCTCCGGGCAGGCCGGGCTTGCCGTCCAGGGCGTTGCAGATGTATCGGGCCGCCGACTCGGCGGCATGGCCGGTCTCGTGGGTCCCGTAGTAGTCCAGCACCGCGCGGCAGTTTTCCGCGGCGCTCCGGGGCGTGGTCCGGCGGATCAGCGCGTCCAGCGCGTCCGGCGTCTTGGCGCACCAATAGGGCGTGTCCAGCGGGTTGACCCACAGATCCCGGCTGTGGGCGGCGTAGTCGTCGATGTCGTCCACGTACAGGTAGATGGGCTTGCCGCGCAGGGCGTAATCCCCGGCGCAGCAGGAATAGTCGGAGATCAGCGCGTCCGCGACCCGCAGCAGCTCCGCCATCTCCGGCCAGGCGGTGGCGTCCCGCAGCCTCGGGTCCGGGGCCTTGTCCGTTAGTCCCAGCCCCAGCGACTGGTAGTGGGCCCGGTGCAGGCACACCCACGGGCGGCCGTCGGTCTGCTCCAGCGCGTCCAGCACGCGGCTCAAATCCAGGCCCACGCGCTGGCGCTGGCCGCCGCGGGTGGCGGCGTCGCGGAACGTGGGCGCGTACAGCAGTATGCCGGTGCCGGCGTCTATGCCCAGCTTCGCGCGGATGCGCGCCTCGTCCACCGGGTCGTCGCGCACCAGCAGGTCGTTGCGCGGCAGGCCGGCCGTCAGGCACGGGCCCCGGTAGTGGTAGTACTTCTCCATCGCCTCGCGGCCGAATCGGGAGCCGATCGTGGCCACGGTGGCGTGGGTTTCCACCATGCGGTTGTACAGCCGGTCCTCGCGGGAAAAGGCGCCGTGCTTGAACGTGCGGTCGTGGTGCGCGGAGTACAGGTACACCTGCTTGCGCCCCAGGCGCAAAAAGTCGTACTTCTGCCAGTTGTCCACCAGCACCCTGGCGCGGCCGAAGGCCTCGACGCCCTCCGGCGTGTTCCAGCCGACGCAGCGCACCCAGTCCGGAATGTCAAAGCGCTTCCGGGCCGCCGCCACATCCTTGAAGATCCATACGACGTCGGTCTGCGGGCGCATCGCATGCAGCGCCATGCAGATGTAATACGGGTTGTCGTTGAACGAGGCCATGTTGTAGCTGCTGAACACCACCGCGTTGTAGTCGATGCCCCGAGCCCTGCGGGCATCCCGCAGGGCCCGGTTGGTGTAGCGATGCAGCCATCCGTTGAATATCCGGTACGCGCCCGCATGGGTCTCGCAGTACGCGCGAAAGGCCTGTTTCTGCTTCCTGAACATATCCTGTTTCCTCTCGGACGGGCGCCGACCTCTTTCGTCAGCGCTGACGCGCTGCCACCGTCCCAAGGGCCTACCGGCCCGTTCTCGCTGAAAACAGTCCACCGGACTGTTTTCCGGGCGCTCGAACCCCCTAAAGGGGAAGGCTATGGCGCCCCTACTCCCTACTCCCTACTGGCTACTGGCTACTGACTACTGGCTACTGACTACTGCTTCCTCATCCTCGCCAGCGCCGGGAACGCCTCGGGCGTCAGGGCCTTCTGGCAGCACAGCCAGGCGCGATAGGCCTCGCTGTAGGCCTCGGCGCGGGCGGGGTCGGGCTCGAAGCGATAGGCCACGTGGGACATGCCCTCCACGGCCTCGGGGATGCTGGGGTACAGGCCCGCGCCGGCGGCGGCGATCATCGCGGAGCCGAGGGCGGTGGCCTCCGGCTCGGTCACGGTCTCCACCGCGCAGCCGTACACGTCCGCCTGCATCTGGCACCACAGCTGGGAGCGGGCGCCGCCGCCCAGCACCATCAGCCGGTTCAGGTGGGTGTCCGCGGCCTCGAACACCTGGCGCATCTCATAGCATATGCCCTCCAGCGCGGCGCGGATCAGGTCGGCGCGGGTGGTGCTCAGCGAAGCCCCGATGAAGCCGCCCCGCATGTTCGCGTCCGCCATCGGATAGACGCAGCCGGACAGGAAGGGCAAGAACGCCACGCCGTCCGCGCCGATGCGGGTCTTGGCCGCCTCCGCGTCCATGCCGGCGTAGACAGTCTCCGGATCGTAGGTCCCGGCGGGGAACAGCATGTCCCGCACCCAGCGGAAGGCCGACGCCGCCACCGGCACCACCAGCTCGCTGGCGAAGCCGCCGGTCGGGTACGGAATCACGTAGTAGTGGCCCGTGGGGTCGGGCATGGGCTTTTCGCTGTAGCTCATCATCAGGCCCACGGTGCCCATGCACAGCGTGCCGATGCCGGGCTTGCCGGTGTTGCCCGCGCCCAGCGCGGCGCAGCACTGGTCCACCGCGCCCTGGAACAGCGGCGTGCCCGCGCGCAGCCCCGTGCGCTCGGCCACTTCGCGGCTCACCCGGCCCACGAGCGTGCCGGGGGCGCGCAGCGCGGGATAGACCTCCGGGTTCAGGTCGAACGCGCGGATCAGCTCGGGGTCCTCCTCCAGCGTGGCGCCGTTGTGGCCCAGCCACCAGCCCACGTCCGTGGGATCGACGGTGCATTCTTCGGCGCCCAGGGCCATCAGCACCACCGCCTGGGGGTTGGCCAGCTTGTCTATCCTGGCATAAAGCTCCGGTTCATGCGCCCGCAGCCACAGCAGCTTGGCGCCGGAGAGCATCATGTCCACCGGCTTCAGCGTGCGCCGGTACAGCTCCGCCTCCGTCAGCCCCGCCGCGGCCAGCTTTTCCCGGATCCAGGGGAACATGGCGATGCCGCGCATGTCCTGCCACAGGATCAGGTTGCCCAGGTACTTCCCGTCCTTGTCGATCGGCGCGAAGCTGGTCTGCGCGCCGTCGACGCTGATGCCGAGGATGGCGTCGGCGGACACCGCGCCCGAGGCCAGTGCCCCGGCGATGGCCTCCATGGCCCCGGACGTGATCTGCGCCGGGTCCTGCTCGGCGCGGCCGTCCGGCGTGTAGTAGGTCTTCATTTCCCTATAGCACTGGGCCGCGGCCCGGCCCTCGCGGTCATAGATCACACAGCGCACGCCGCCGGTGCCGACATCGATCGACGCAACGTATTCCTTCATGATCATATACCTCCCTTTTCCGCCAGCCACGCCTCGCGCAGCAGCAGCGCTTCAAAAATATCCCGATCGTGGGCGGTGGTGATCTTCATCCGCCCGGGCGGGTCGCCCGGCACGTACCAGGCCCGGCGGCCCTCCGCCAGCCACAGGCCCAGCGTGTAGTCCCGCGGCGTGAGCTCCTTCCCCTCGGCCTCCAGGCGCAGGTACAGATCCCGCACGTCGCCGTAGCGGAAGGCCCAGGGCGTGTTCATTTCAACGAAGTTCTCCTTGGGGGCGTCCTTGTCCGCGAAGCCGTCGCCGCCGCTGCACGCCATGCAGATGAGCACCGGGTGCATCATGAAGCAGCAGCCCTTCTCGCGGCACACCCGCACTGCCTGGGAGATGTCATTGGCGCTGACCAGCGGGCTGACGCTCATGTGCAACAGCAGCACATCGTCGTCCGACAGCACGTCCCGCAGCGCCATCACGCCGTTTCGGATGGAGGTGGGGCAGCTGTCCCCCGCCGGGGCCAGGTACAGCGGCTTATCCACGCCGGCCTGCCGGGCGATCTTAAGCACCTGCTGATCGTACTCGCCCTGGCAAACGACCTGTATGGCGTCGATCTCCGGCGCGCGCTGGAACGCCTGCAGCGTGTAGCCCAGCACCGTCTGCCCCAGCACCATCGTATACTGCTTGGGCACCTCGCCGCCGTAGCGCACGCCCCTGCCGCCCGCCAGTATGAGGACCATGTTCACGGTTCATCGCCTCCCGAACAATGCCGGATGCGGCACTGTCAGTGTCATTAAATATTTGCACGCGTATCATTATACACACAACGCGCGATCTTGTCAAATTCAGGGACTCAGGGGATTCAGGATTCAAAGGGACAGAGCAACCGGTATGTGTTGGAAATGCCGCCTTGACAAACCAACCCGCTATCCGGTACAATAGACATGCCCGCAAGGGCCGAAGGGCGAACAACAAACGCGCAGGCGGTTGCTCCTACATCTCCGAAAGGAGGTGGGGACCATGCGAATTACATTCCACATCGGAAGGTATACCGTCACGATCATCGTGTACGAACGCAAAAAAAGCAACCGCCACTCCGACAAGTGACGGCTGTTTTCGTAGCTGAAAAGCTACAAGAAAAAAGATGTTACTGAGGAGCAACCGCGTGCGTGGTTTGCCCTTCGTCATTATTATAACGCCATTCCGGAGAAATGTCAAGCAAAACGGTTTCAGAAGAAGCCGCCCCCTCCGCCGGGATCCCGGCAGCGGGGGCGCTTGCGTCATGGATTCACTTGACCTTCTTGCTCTTCACGGCCTTGGACCAGTCGGACCAATAGGTCTTTTTGCCAACCTTCCTGTACGCCCGGATGCGCACATAGTACGCCTTCCCGGTCTTCAGCTTCTTCAGGACCTTTTCGACGGTCGCGGCCTTCTTGACGGTCACCTTCTTCGCGCCCTTGAAATCCTTCGTCAGGCCGTACTGGATCTGATAACCGGTGACGCCGCCGGCGGCCTGCTTCCAGGTAGCGGTCAGCTGCTTCTTGCCCGCCTTCAGGTTCAAACCGGAGACCTTCTTCGGCTTGATGGTGAACGCGGCCTTCTTTGTGCCAGTGTACTTGCCCACGCCCTTGACGGTGACGGTGGCCTTGCCGATATTGACGTTGTTCTTGTAGCTGATGGTATAGTCCGTGCCCTTCTTCAGGGTCACGCCGTTCAGCTTCACCGTGACCTTCGGCTTCAGCGCCTTGCCGGTGTAGGCCTTGTCCTTGACAGTGACCTTGGCCTTCGCAAGATTTTTCGCTGTTTTTTGCTCTCCCGCGTAGATGACCTTTCCATTTGCGGTGAGCGCAGTGGTCCGATCTATTTCAAGAATATACCATACGCTATCATCTGTCCCATTCTTGCCAAATCCCAACGAACCTTCTTTCGTTGTTTCAGGCCTTTCCGAAGCTGCCGCTATCAGACTTTTACAATTAGATATATCAATATCTGCAATCCGATTGTTGTAGCAGGATAGCCAATTGAGTGTGGTACCTTTGCTCACATCCAGGCTTGTTAGCTGGTTAGTGTTGCAGTACAAAGCATCCAGCGCTGTACATTTGCTCACGTTTAGGCTTGTCAGTTGGTTGGAGGAGCATCCCAGATAGTTCAACGCTGTATTTGTGCTCACGTCCAAGCTCTTCAGCTGGTTGGAGTGGCAGTCCAGCCAATTCAGTGCAGTACAATTGCTGAGGTTCAGGTTCGTCATCTGGTTGCGTTGGCAGAGCAGTTCTTCCAACGCTGTATTCGTGCTCACATCCAGGCTCGTCAGTTGGTTGTCAGTGCAATGCAGAGCTTCCAGCGCACTGCATCTGCCCACATCCAGGCTCGTCAGCTGGTTGGAATCGCAGAACAGCTCCTCCAACGCGGTACATTTGCTCACATCCAGGCTCGTCAGCTGGTTGGAGGAGCAGCTCAGACCCCATAATGCGGTATTCTTGCTAACGTCCAGGCTCGTCAGCTGGTTGAAGGAGCAGTCCAGAAACTCCAGTGCGGCATTCTTGCTAACGTCCAGACTCATCAGCTGGTTGGAATCGCAGTGCAGCTCCTCCAACGCGGTACATTTGCTAACATCCAGGCTCGTCAGCTGGTTGCCGTAGCAAATCAGATTCTTCAGCGCAGTACATCCGCTCACATCCAGGCTCGTCAGCTGGTTGGAACCGCAGTTCAGCCATGTTAGATTCCTGAACCATTCGATGCCCTTCAGGTTGGTGATTCCTTTGGAACTCACCGAAATCTCATCAATCGCCGCGCACTCATCTTCCGACAACGTCCCGTCGCCATCTTTGTCAAAGTTCCCTGCCACGTATTTCCGGAAACTCGCGTCGGGGAAATTGATTTTATCGATGGCCACGTCGCCCGCCGCGGACACAGCAAACTCGCCTACAAATTCCGCATCCGCATCTCCCGTTTCATCGCCGATACGAGGCAGCAGCGCTTCC
>JAFYBB010000102.1 GCA_017540445.1 Clostridia bacterium
TATCAGAAATATGTGGTCGCGACGGACGGCACTGCGGTTTTGGGATACGCGTGGCTGGAGATGACAGGGGACGAGCCGGCCGATTGCGAAGTCATTGCCCTGTATGTCCGATATTCAAAAAGGAATAGCGGAATCGGAAAACGCCTGCTTCAATATGCCATGCGGCATTTCAGGGAAGCCGGAAAGAGAAAAATGATCCTATGGTGCCTGAAGGAGAATGACGAAGCCAGAAAATTCTATGAAAAATCTGGCGGGAAGGCGTTCCGGACCGGTTCCCACAACTGGGGAGGCAAGGAATACGATATGATCTCTTACCTGTATGATTTGGGGCCTGTCCCCACCTACGAGGACGCCGTAACCGCCATTCCCCCGGGCCGCTACCGCCACTTCAAGGGCAGGGACTACGAGGTGATCGCCATCGCCCGGCATTCGGAAACCGAGGAGCCGATGGTCGTCTACAGGGCGCTCTACGGCGAAAGCGGCGTGTGGGTGCGTCCCGCGCGCATGTGGAACGAGACCGTGGAGCGGGGCGGGCAGACGTATAAGCGATTCTACCGACTGGACCGGATCGAGCGCGTGGAGCAATACGAGCGGCTGTTCGACGAGGCGACGGCCTGCCCGGACGAGGAGAAGCTCCGGCTGCTCGACGCCTACTATACCTCCGGCGAATGGCGGGAGGACTATGAGGCGGATGAAAGGGGCGAACTCCCGCCCGATCTGAAGCGCGGCGTGCTATCGCAGGACGCGCTGTACGACCTGCTGGAGCCTGTAAATGACGACTGAGACCGAAATGGATCGGAGCGTGAGATCATGAGCAAACGACTGGCGGTGCTGTTTCCCGGCGTCGGCTACCACTGCGACAAGCCGCTCTTGTACTACTCTGCAAAGCTGGCGCGGTCAGCGGGATACGAGGTGCTGCCCGTGCCCTACGCGGGGTTCCCGGAAAAGGTGCGCGGCGATGCGGATAAGATGCGCGCGTGCCTTAGGATCGCGCAGACGCAGGCCGAGGCCATGCTGGCATCGGTGCGCTGGGAGGAATACGCAGAGGTGCTGTTCATCGGCAAGAGCATCGGCACCATCGCGGCCTCCCGGTACGCGCAGGAGAAGGGCCTGGAAGTGCGCAGCGTCCTGCTCACGCCGCTGGTGGAGACGTTCGAGTTTGTCCGCGGGGACGCCACCGCGTTTCACGGCACCGCCGACCCGTGGGCAAACACCGAAGCGATCGTCGCGTGCTGCCAGGCTCGCGGCATACCGCTTCATCTGACCGAAGGCGCCAACCACTCCCTGGAGACAGGGGATGTGCTGCGCGACGCGCGAACGCTGGAGGAGACCCTGACCGTGATGGATGCATTCATCCGGGAGACGGGAAGGGGCGGAATAGGCGCTTTTGCTGAATGACACAACAAGTTTTTGGGATGAGCGAGGGCAGACGTATGAAAAAAATCGCTGTATTCTGTATTCCCGCGCATGGTCATACAAATCCCATGCTGGCGGTCGTTCGGGAGCTTGCCCGGCGGGGCGATGAAGTGCGCTTTTATTCCTTCAGTGCGTTTCAGGAAAAAATAGAGCGCACCGGCGTCACGTTTGTCAGCTGTGACAAATACCTTCCGGAGTTAAACGCGAAGGAAGCGGAAAAACTGAAAAAGGTCTCCACCACGGAGATGACCATCCAGGATATCCGAATCACAGCTGCAATGGATGCGTTTATGCATGACGAGTTCACCGCCTTCAAGCCGGACGTCGTCTATACGGATTCCGTGTGCTTCTGGGGGAAACTGAATGCCTGGAAATACGATGTTCCGATGGTAGTATCCACGAGCACATTTGCGTTCAATCAAATGTCCTCCTCGTACATGAAGAATACGCCGAAGGAAATCGCCGGGCTGATCTTGGGCCTGCCGAGGATTTCCAAGGCGCTCAATGAACTGAAGACCTATGGCTACAAGGTCAAGGGACTGTTTGCGCTCATACAGAGCGATAATCAGACGGATTCGGTTGTCTATACCTCAAAGCGGTTTCAGCCCTACTCGGAGAGCTTTTCCGATCATTACATATTTGTGGGGCCCTCCCTGCTGACCGATATAAGGCCCAACAAGTCGCATGAACGGCCGCTTGTATACATCTCACTTGGCACGGTCATCAATGATCGCCCGGATTTTTATGGCAAGTGCATCGAAGCCCTCAAGGGCGAAAACATGGATGTGATCATATCGTGCGGAGAATCCGTGGACAGATCAAGCCTCGGGGCACTTCCGAAAAATATCAGCGTATACACCTGCGTTGATCAGCTTGACGTCCTTTCAAAGGCGGATGTGTTCATCACACATTGCGGCATGAACAGCGTGTCGGAAAGCCTCTACATGGCTACCCCGATGGTCTTGTATGCCCAGACGAATGAACAGGAAGCGGTCGCAAGAAGGGTGCGCGAAATGGGCGCCGGTATCGATCTGAAGGATGATTCGGTCGCAGGCATAAGGGACGCCGTCCGGCAGATTTTGAATACGCCCTCCTACCAGAAGTCGGCACAGGCATGCTGTGATGATTTCAGGCAATGTCCGGGAGCAAAGGGGGCCGCTGACTTTATAGAAACCGCCCCGCATAATTCCGATGGCATCGATATCATCAGCGATCTGAAAAAGGCGAATGTCGGATTGCAGGTCGGGTACAGCCTGTTCACAGTGCTTTTGGCGAGTATACTCTTTCGGTTTGTCCCGATCAAGTATCTGTGGATCTATATCGTCTTGTCGATCATCTTGTCCATGCCGATCAACAAACTGCTTCAAAAGGCAGCCTATAAGCGGTTGGCAAGAACAAAACTGCATCAGAAATGACAGCGGGCAAGCATCACGAGCCGGATCAGGGCTTTTCGGAAGCTGTGAAGGCTGCTATGCGCTCCGTGTGAGGGACCATGGAAAAGACAAAACCGCTCATACTGATCTCAATCCGGGTGTGACGATGATCGTCCGAATGCTTCACGGCAGCGGCGAGCAGGCGCCAAAGGCGGTTGACCGACGCAAAAAGGGCGTTGTCCGCCTTGCCGACAGGAACGACAGCCTGTGTGAGGCGCTGCGCACCCTGAGGGCGGACATCGCAAAGGCCCGAAGGCGAGCCGGTACGGGCAGGCGTTCCTGGACGCCATACAAGCGTGGGAGGAGACCCTCCCATCGCCATCAGACGCGCCGGAAGAGGGATCGTATGAACAGCATCTGTAATCTCGGCAGCCGCGTGGTGAACAACTATCTGATCTCGTCAGAGGCCGGATACATACTGATCGACACGGGCTATGACGGTTCGTTCCCGCGCTTTATGAAGGGGCTGGAAAAGCGCCGCATCGCTCCGGGCGACATCAAATATGTCTTTCTGACCCACGCCCACGACGACCACGCCGGGTTTCTGAACGCGGTGCTGGCGGCGACGGACGCGCAGGTGATACTGCACCCGAAGGCCGTCGAGGGCCTGAAGCGCGGGCAGAATTCCTTTGAGGGCGGGTGTTCGTCGCGCCTGGCGTTCCTGTTCTGCAAGGTGCTGGCCCTGTTCGGCCACGGCGAGCATCGCTTTCCGCCGATCCGGGAGGAATACCTGGACAGGCTCGTCGCCATCGACTCCGACCGCTTCAGGGCGCTGGACTTTCCCTTTGAGATCATGCAGACGCCGGGCCACACGGCGGATCACATCTCGCTGCGGGTGGGCGACAAACTGTTCTGCGGAGACGCGGCCATGAACGGCTTTCCCAGCGTCCGGCGGACGATCATCTGGATCGAGGACCTGCGGCAGTACAGGCAGTCCTGGGAGACGATCCTGCGAAAGGCTCCCGTGTGGCTGTATCCTGGTCACGGCAAGCCGTTCAGGGCGTCGGATCTGAAAAAGTACCTGTGCAGCCTGGACAGGGTCCGGCTCCATCCGCTCAAATAGCGCAGGCCACGTCCCCTACAGGTCGAACATGCTCATCTGTCGGTTTTTCTCCGGCAGCTCATTCAGGAACCGGAAGCATTCCTCCGGGGTCGACAGCATGCCGCTGTCCCCGCAGATTTTGCGGAACACCTTCAAAAGCGCTTCCGCGTTCGGGCTGGGCAGCGCATAGGCGTTCCCGTAGCGCTGCACATAGCGCGCCTTCAGCCCCGGGAAGTGCCGGTCCAGCGCGGCGTAATAGTATTCCCGGTCCCCCTCCCGGAGCGTCAGCCCCATGCCGAAGTCGATGACCCCCTTCACGCCGGCGCCGGCGCAGGCGTTCAGTATCGCCGCGACGTTCTCCTCCGTGTCGTTGATGAAGGGCAGTATGGGCGTTAGCCAGACGACCGTGGGGATGCCCCGCTCCCGCATCCGCTCCAGCACCTCGATCCGTCGCCCGGTGTCGCACACGTTCGGCTCCAGGACGCGGCACAGCGCGCTGTCGTAGGTCGTGAGCGTGATCTGCACGACGCACTTCGCGGACCGGTTGATCTCCTCCAGCAGGTCGATGTCCCGGAGGATGCGGTCCGACTTGGTCTGGATCGCCGCGCCGAAGCCGTTTTTCAGTATGACCTCCAGGCACCTGCGGGTCAGCCGCAGCGATTCCTCGCAGTGCATATACGGGTCCGACATCGAGCCCGTGCCGATCATGCACTTCTTCCGCTTTGATTTGAGCGCCTGGTCCAGCAGCTCCGGGGCATTGCGCTTCACCTCCACATCCTCAAAGGCATGCGTGAACCGATAGCACGCGCTCCGGCTGTCGCAGTAGATACAGCCGTGCGTGCATCCGCGGTAGATATTCATGCCCCAGCGGCCGCCGCCGCCGGTCAGTATGCCCTTCGCGTCGACAAAATGCATGCTGCGCACTTCCCCCTCACAATACTACAGTATAAGCACGGGGAACGGCCGCGCCGGGCCGTCCCCCATGATCGCGGCGCCTCCGCGCGGCATCCGCGGCGCGATAAACCCCATACGAATGGTTTATCCTGCCGCGACCGCCCCGCGCGTGAGCGCCGCTGCCTCTGATGTCCACTACAGGTATTGATTGAATTCCAGCTTTTCCCGGTTCGGCCCCAGTATGGTGAAGTATCGCACGCCGTTCTCCCAGAACGGCAGCGCGCCCTCTTCGATGACCTCCAACCCCATATCGTCGGCAATCCTGCGCGCCTGCGCCACGTCGGTCACGTTGATGGCGATGTGGTCCACCGCCCCGGCCGTGCCCACGGCCCTGCCGTTCTGGTAGGTCTCGATGGTCAGGTCGCCGAGCCTGAGAAAGGCCACCTGTTCGCCGTTGTTCTCGGCGCGGTGCGCTACTTCAAAACCCAGCGCGGTATAGAAGGCGATCGTCCCTTCGATGTCGTTCGTGGGAACACCGATGTGCTGAAGCCCCGTCGCAATGCTTGAAAACGCCATGTTCTCCCCTCCTATCGCCCTTATTATAGGTCATCCCGTTCCCAATTGTCAACAAGGGCAACAGTATGGTCGGGCACTCCAGATGACAGCGGGGACGGTTCTCACTGTCATCTTTTTGGTGATTGGATGACAGCGGGGACGGTTCCAACGGCATTAACTTTGGGTTTTAGTCCGGGATACGTGAGAACAATCCCGGGCATTTTTATGCCACATGATGTTCCCGGTCCCTCTCTTCAGCATCCGTTATTGGGATTTCCGATACGCATAGCTGTGTTTTTCAGAAAA
>JAFYBB010000103.1 GCA_017540445.1 Clostridia bacterium
CACCACCGACCGCGCCAGCGTGCGGGCGTGTTCCTTGGTGTCGGCGCCCGTCACCTTCATCTCCACCAGGTGGGTCGCGCCCTCGCCGTCCCCGGCCATCTTCACGGCCAGATTGCGACACACGGTGAACAGCGCCTGACAGAACAGCGCGAAATCCTCGCCCTCGCAGGCGATGGGCCTGTTGCCCGCCAGGCCGTTGGCCAGCGCCAGCAGCGTGTCGTTGGTGCTGGTGTCGCCGTCCACCGAGATCATGTTGAAGGTGTCGACCACCACGTCGCTGACGGCCTGCTGCAGCAGGGCCGCGTCGATGACGCAGTCGGTGGTGATGTAGGCCAGCATCGTGCACATGTTGGGGTGGATCATGCCCGAGCCCTTGCTCATGCCGCCCAGCGTCACCGTGACGCCGCCGCTTCCGTTCGCGGCGGGCAGCTCGAAGGTCACGGCGACCTCCTTGTTCACGGTGTCGGTGGTCATGATGGCGCGGCTGGCGGCGGTGCCCGCCTCGAGGGTATCCGACAGCGTCTTCGCCATCTCGGCCACGCCCGCGGCGATGCGGTCGATGGGCAGGTTCGGCCCGATCACGCCGGTGGAGCCCAGAAGCACCTGGCCCGCGGGCACGCCCAGCGCCCGCGCGACGCATGCGGCGGTCTGCTCGCACATGGCCATGCCCGCGGCCCCGGTGGCCGCGTTGGCGATGCCGGCGTTGACCACCACGGCCCGGGCGGCCTTCACCGTCTGCACGATCTGCCGGTCCCACACCACCGGCGCGGCCTTGACCACGTTGGTGGTGAAGGTGCCCGCCACGCCGCAGGGCACGTCGCTGGCGATCATGGCCATGTCGGTGCGCCCCTGATATTTGATGCCCGCGGCGCAACAGGCGGCCTTAAAGCCCTTCGCCGCCGTCACGCCTCCCGCAATGCGTTCAATCTTCATGATCTTCTCCTATAAATCGCGTGATGTTGTCCTTGTTCAGCACGAACTCGTAGTAGTTGACCTTGCCCTGGGTCCAGCCGATCTGCCGCCAGAAGGCGTTGCCGGCGTCGTTGTCCATGAACGCGATCAGCGACACCTTGTTGATGCCCATCTCCCTGAGCTTTCGCATGCAGTGGGCCACCATGCGGGTGCCGATGCCCCGCCGCCGGTATTCCCGGGCCACGCACACGTGGTACAGCGCCCCCTGCCGGCCGTCCGACCCGCAGAGTATCGAGCCGACGATCTTCCCGTCCGCCCGGGCCACCACGCTGGTGGTGGGGTTGCGGCGGATGAAGCGCGCCACGTCCTCCCGGGAATCGTCCAGCGCCCGTATGCCAAAGCCCCGGATGGTCATCCACAGCGCGCGCACGTCGTCGTAGTCCGCCTCGCGCATGGGCAGGATCTGTATCTCATCCATGGCTTTCAAGCACCAGCCCCTCCGTCTCGTCCGCGCCCATCAGCAGATTCATGTTCTGTATGGCCGCGCCGGACGCGCCCTTGCCCAGGTTGTCGAACCGGCAGACGAGCAGCAGGCGCGCGTCGTTGCCCGCCACGGTGACGGTCATGTCGTCCAGCCCGGCGCGGGCCGCGGCGGACAGGAAGCCGGCCTCGGCGTCGTCCTCGACAAAGCGCACCACCGGGCCGCGGTAGCATTCCCGGTACACGGCCCGCACGTCCTCCGGGCCGCCTGTGAGCTGTTCGGCGAACACCGGCACCGTGACCTCCATGCCGCTGTAGAAGTCCGCCACGATGGGCATGAACGCGGGGGCGTGGGCGAGGTGGCACAGCGCGACCATCTCCGGCAGGTGCTTGTGGCTCTGGGACAGGCCGTACTGCCGCGGCGCGCCCAGCAGCGGGCTGCGGCCCTCGGCCTCGTAGTCGGCGATCATCTTCTTGCCGCCGCCGGAATAGCCGGTCAGCGACGTGCAGCTCAGCAGGCTGTCCGGCTTCAACAGGCCCGCGTGCACCAGCGGCGCGATCAGCGCCACGAAGCCGCTGGCGTGGCAGCCGGGGTTCGCGATGCGCTTCGACGGCGCGATCTTCTCCCGCTGGCCCGGCAGCTCGGCAAAGCCGTAGACCCAGCCCGGGGCCGTGCGGTGGGCGGTGGAGGTGTCGATCAGGGCGGTGTTGGGGTTGTCCACCAGCGACACCGCCTCGACGGCCGCCGCGTCCGGCAGGCACAAAAACGCGATGTCCGCCCGGTTCAGCGCGTCCTTCCGGGCCGCGGTATCCTTGCGCAGCGCCTCCGGCAGCGCGATCAGTTCGATGTCCTTGCGGGCGGCAAGCCGCTCGCGGATGCGCAGCCCCGTGGTGCCCGCGCTGCCGTCGATGAAAACCCGCTTCATGCATGGCCTCCGAGATGTGTAATAAATATACACTGATTATACGCTGCGATGGCCATTTATTCAAGTTAAATGTGCATTATTATTCGATTTAGGCGCATAAATATGCGAATACGGGGGGAGAATATGCAGCGTTTATGCGCCATGAACATAAGATTTAACCGTAGTTGATTGACAGCGTCATGTTTTTGTGGTAGCATGGTTGCACAACCGAATACCGCAATTAAAGGATAGAGGCGCAGCTGTCATCAGTAGGGCCGGTGGAAGGCATCGCAAAGCCGTTGCCGGTTTCAAAAGGGGCCGCTGCCGAAGATGGAGAGGGCGGGCTCCGTCTGGGCAAACGGACAACATCCGTTTGACTGCCGCATTGTGTGGAGCGCTATGGATTAATTGTGCGGCCCGACAGGGCGTTGCCCTTTGGCGCGGGCCGATGTCATTGATACACGGCGAATGCAATGCGCATTGGCTGTTTTTTGATCACGCGGCAATACAATACGACCACATATAAGGAGAATGATTATGAGCAAGCAGACCGTATTTCGCGGCGCGGCCACCGCGCTGGTGACGCCCCTGACCCCGGCGGGCGTGGACTACGACGCCCTGGGAAGACTGATCGACTGGCAGATCGAACAGGGCATCGACGCGCTGGTGATCGCCGGCACCACCGGCGAGGGCTCCACGCTGACCTACGACGAGCACCAGGAGGTCATCCGCTACTCGGTGGAGCGGGCGGCGGGCCGGGTGCCCATCATCGCGGGCAGCGGCTCCAACGACACCAACCGCGCCATCACGCTGTCCCGCTTCTCCTGCGACGCGGGGGCGGACGCGCTGCTGGTGGTCACGCCCTACTACAACAAGGCCACCCAGAACGGCCTGATCGCCATGTACACGGCCATCGCCGACGCGGTGGACCGGCCCATCATACTGTACAACGTGCCCTCCCGCACCGGCGTGAACATCGAGCCCGCCACCTACGCGGCGCTGGCCGACCACCCGAACATCGCAGGCATCAAGGAGGCCAACGGCAACATCTCCAAGATCGTGGAGACGGCGCGGCTGGTGGGGGACAGGCTGGCCATCTACTCCGGCAACGACGACCAGGTGGTGCCGATCCTGTCGATGGGCGGCAGCGGCGTGATCTCGGTGCTGTCCAACGTCATGCCCGCCCAGACGGCCATGATGTGCCGCAAGTACTTCGAGGGCGACGTGGCCGGCGCGGCGAAGCTGCAGATGGACTACCTGCCGCTGATCAACGCGCTGTTCAGCGAGGTCAACCCGATCCCCGTGAAGGCGGCCATGGCGGCCATGGGCTGGTGCGAGAACTACCTGCGCCTGCCGCTGACGCCGATGGAGGACGCGCACTGGCAGAAGCTGAAGGCGATCATGGAAGGACACGGACTTATTTAGGAATTAGGAATGAGGAATGAGGAATTAGGAATTGTGAGATACGGAGGATGAAGATGAACATCATCATCAACGGCGCCAGCGGGCGCATGGGGCGCATCGTGGACGCTCTGATCCAGCGGGGCGGCGAGCACACCGTGGCCGCGCGGGTGGACTGGAGCAACGCCGCCTCCGGCGGGCTGTCCGCGCTCAGCGAGTACGACGGCCCCGCGGACGTGGTGATCGACTTTTCCAACCATACCGCCACCGCCCAGGTGACCGGGTACTGCGTGGAGCGGAAGCTGCCGGTGGTGATCGCCACCACGGGCCAGACGCAGGAGGAAATGGACATGATCCACCGGGCGGCCGGGTCGGTGCCGGTGTTCCTGTCCGCGAACATGTCCATCGGCGTGGCGCTGATGTGCGAGCTGGCGAAGAAGGCCGCGGCGGTGTTCCCGCAGGCCGAGATCGAGATCATCGAGCGCCACCACGACCAGAAGCTGGACGTGCCCAGCGGCACGGCGCTGCTGCTGGCCCGCCGCATCCAGGAGGTCCGCCCGGAGGCGGAGCTCGTGGTGGGGCGGCACGAGAACGGCAAGCGCACCCAGGGCGAGATCGGCATCCACTCGCTGCGCTACGGCAACGAGGTGGGCACCCACGAGGTCATCATTTCCGCCGGCAGCGAGACCATCACGCTGAAGCACGAGGCCGAGAGCCGCGAGCTGTTCGGCCAGGGCGCGCTGGCCGCCGCGGCCTTCCTGGCGGGGAAGGAACCGGGGCTGTACGACATGAGAAGCATCATTGAGTGAGGAGTTGAGCGCCGCATGAACGCTGAGGAGCTGATCCGCTTCATCGCCACCGCCGAGAAGAAGACGCCGGTGAAGCTGTACGTGAAGGAGAGGGCCCCCATCGACTACGGAAGTGCGAAGGTCTTCGGCGCGGGGGACCGGGTGGTGTTCGGGGACTGGGCCGAGCTGGCGCCCATCATTGAGGCCAACCGCGACAACATCGAGGACATCGTGATCGAGAACGACCGGCGCAACAGCGCCGTGCCGCTCATGGACATCAAGAACGTCCGCGCCCGCATCGAGCCCGGCGCGCTGATCCGCGACAACGTGACCATCGGCGACAACGCCGTGATCATGATGGGCGCGATCATCAACATCGGCGCGGTGGTCGGCGAGGGCACCATGATCGACATGGGCGCCGTGCTGGGCGGCCGGGCCATCGTGGGCAAGCACTGCCATGTGGGCGCCGGCGCGGTGCTGGCCGGCGTGATCGAGCCCGCCTCCGCCACGCCCGTGGTGATCGGGGACGACGTGCTGATCGGCGCGAACGCCGTGGTGATCGAGGGCGTACACGTGGGCCGCGGCGCGGTGGTCGCCGCCGGGGCCGTGGTGATCGGGGACGTGCCCGAGGACACCGTGGTGGCCGGCTGCCCCGCCCGCGTCCTCAAGAAGGTGGACGCCGGCACCAGCCGCAAGACCGCGCTGCAAGAATCGCTGAGGAATCTGGAATAGACAAAAAAGATGACAACGGGGACGGTTCTCGCTGTCATCTTTTTCATTCAGGAAGATGACAATGAGAACCGTCCCCGTTGTCATCAGCAGGTGATCATATGACCGACTATTTGACACGCGCGCAGGGCATCGCCCCGCAAATCGCAGCGCTGCGGCGGGATTTTCACCGGCATCCGGAGCTG
>JAFYBB010000104.1 GCA_017540445.1 Clostridia bacterium
GGGATATAAACGCCCGTTCAATCAGGCTTCTTCTTCCGCCTCGTCGTCGCGGGTGTAGGTGATCAGCCGGCGGTTGATCTCCTCGATGGCGATGGACAGGGGCTTGGTCTCCTTGGTGTCGATCAGCGGCAGGCTGCCGGCGATGATCTCGCGGGCGCGCTTGGACGCCTCGACGGCCAGCGTGTAGCGGCAATCCACCTTTTCAAGCAGCTCGCCAATGGGGGGTTCGGTCATCATAGGTCATTTTCCTCCTAAATCTGAAATTCACGCCTTCAGCGACTGGCTGAGGTGGTCGAGAAAATCTCTCCGGTTGTCGATTTCCAGCCGCCGCGCGGCGATGATGGCGTAGGCCTCGTCCGCCGCGATCTCCAGGGCGTTGGGCACCACGGCCCAATCCTGGTGGATGATGACGTAGTGGTACCTGTAGGCCGTGGCGACCTCCGAGGCCACGTTGTTCAGCCGCACCCGTATGGATTCCTCCGTCTCGGTGCCGCGGTGGCGCAGCCGCGCCTCCAAATTCTCCCGGCTGGGCGGGCTCACGAATATGCCGGTCACGGTGGGGTCCTGGGCCATGGCCTGCAGGCAGCCCTGCACGTCGATTTCGAGGATCAGGTCGTGGCCCTCGGCCAACTCCTTCTGCACGGTGGACTTCAGCGTGCCGTAGTGGTTTTGATGCACATGGGCCCATTCGTAGAACGCGCCCTCGTCCACCAGCTGCTTGAAGCGCGCCTCGCTGACGAAGTGGTAGTTCACGCCGTCCACCTCGCCGGGCCTGGGCGCGCGGGTGGTACAGGACACGGACAGCCGCACGTCCGGGTGCTTTGCAATGAGCTTCTTGACGATTTCGGTCTTGCCCGCGCCCGCCGGGCCCGATATGACAAACAGCCTGCCGCGATTCGCCATGTTGGATACCGCCCTTCTGCTATCGTAACGCGCCTTCCCCGGCGCGCCCGTCACTCGACGTTCTGGACCTGCTCGCGCAGCTTCTCGATCTCCGCCTTCATGTCCACGGTCAGCTTCGTGATCGGGATGTCCTGGGACTTGGAGGAGATCGTGTTGGTCTCGCGGTTCAACTCCTGCACGATGAAGTCGATGCGCCGCCCCACGGGCTCATCCAGCGCCAGCAGCGCGCGCAGCTGCTCCGCGTGGCTGTTCAGCCGGACGATCTCCTCGTCGATGGCGCTGCGGTCGGCCATCAGCGCCGCCTCCATCAGAAGGCGCGTCTCGTCCACACCGCTGCCCACCAGCTCCGCGACGGCGTCCTTCAGCCGCTGGGTGTAGGCCGCCACCGTCTGAGGATAGCGTGATCGGACCTGCTCGGTCATGTTCTGTATGGCGTCCACCCGCGCGGCCAGGTCCTGCCGGATGGCCTCGCCCTCCCGCGCGCGCATGGCCGTCAGCGCGCCCAGCGCCGCGTCCAGCGCGCCCAGCATCAGCGCCCGCACGGCCTCCTGGTCCTCCTCGGCCTCGGTGACGGTCAGCACGTCCGGCATGCGGGCGATGCCCATCAGCGTGCGGTCGTCCCGCAGGCTGGGGCCGGAGGAGCCGCTCAGCGTCTGCAGCGCGTCGGCGTAGGCGTTGAACAGCGCCTCGTCCACCTGCACGACCCGCGCGTCGGTGCGCAGGTTGCGGTAGGTCACGAACACGTCCACGTGGCCGCGGGCCACCCACTCGCCGATGCGCTTGCGGGCCGCGTCCTCCAGGAACATCAGGTTGCGGGGCATCCTGAACGCGATGTCCAGGAAGCGGTGGTTGACGCTCTTGACCTCCACGGTCATCTGGCGGCCGTCGATCTCCACAAAGGCGCGGCCATAGCCGGTCATGCTCTGCATGTTCAAACCCCCTCAGCGCGAAGCGGCGCCCTCAAATGATTCAATTCCATGTTATATTATAGCACATCCCGGGGCCGTTGCCTACGGGTTGGATGTAAATTTCTGCGGGGCGCGCGCGATCCGTCACGCATCTCCCCTGCCCAGCATTGCCATAAATTCCGCCTCGCCGATGACCTTCACGCCCAGCTGCTGCGCCTTGGTGAGCTTGCTGCCGGCGCTCTCGCCGGCCACCACCAGGCTGGTCTTCTTCGACACGCTGCCCGCGGCCTTGCCGCCGCCGTCGCGGATCGCCTCCTCGGCCTCGCTGCGGCCCATCGACGAAAGCGTGCCGGTGACCACCACGGTCATGCCCGCGAAGGGCCCGGCGGAGTTTTCCCGCGCCTCCCATTTGGGGCTGACCCCGGCGGCCAGCAGCGCGTCCACCAGCCGGGCGTTGGCGGGGTCGGCGAAGAAGCCCACCACCGCGTCGGCCACGATCTCGCCCACGTCGTCCATCTGCGTCAGCGCCTCGCGGGAGGCCGCGCGCAGCGCGTCCACGCTGCCGAAGCGCTCGGCCAGGTCCCGGGCCGTCTTGGTGCCGATGCCCGGTATGCCTATGGCGTAGACGAAGCTGTTCAGCTTGCAGTCCTTGCTCTTTTCGAGGGCGTCCAGCAGGTTTTGCGCCTTCTTTTCGCCGAAGCGCTCCAGCGCGCACAGCTGCTTTAGGGTCAGGGCATACAGCTGGTCCGCCTCCTGCACCAGGCCCGCGTCCACCAGCTGGCGGGCGGTCTTCTCCGAGAAGGTGTCGATGTCCATGGCGTCGCGGCTGGCGAAGTGGGAAAGCCGCATCACGATCTGGGGCGTGCAGCCGTCCCGGTTCGGGCAGAACAGGTGCGCGCCGCGCTCCACGAGCGCCGTGCCGCAGCTGGGGCAGGCGGTGGGCTTGACCACGTCCCGCTCGTCGTCCGAGAACTCGTCCACCCGGCCCATGATCTCCGGGATGACCTCGTTGGAGCGGCGAATCCACACCCGCGCGCCGATGCGCACACGCTTGCGCACGATGTCCTGCCAGTTGTTCAGCGTGGCCTGGCGCACCGTGGCCCCGGCCAGCTCCACCGGCGCCACCCGCGCCACCGGCGTCAGCTTGCCGGTGCGCCCGATCTGCCAGTCCACGGCCAATAGCTCCGTGGTCATCTCCTCCGCCTCGAACTTGTAGGCCACGGCCCAGCGGGGGAACTTGTCGGTGTAGCCCAGCGCCCGGCGGGTGGCGTAGTCGTCGATCTTGATCACCGCGCCGTCTATGTCGTAGTCCAGGCTGCCCCGGCTCTGCTCGATGCTGCGGACGGCGGCCACGGCGTCCTTCAGGGTGGCCGCGTCCAGCTCGCACTCGGAGACCGGGAAGCGGTTCTCCCGCAAAAACGCCAGCATCTCGTGCTGGGTGGCGAAGCTGCGCCCCTCGATGTAGCCCACGTCGTAGAAGCAGGCGTCCAGATGCCGGGCGGCGGTGACCTTCGGGTCCAGGTTCCTGAGCGCGCCCGCGGCGGCGTTGCGCGGGTTCTTCAGCGGCTCCTTCGCCGTCTCGTTGTACTTTTCCAGTACCGAGATGCGCATGAAGCCCTCGCCGTGCACCTCCATGCGCCCGGTGAACGGTATGGACAGCGGTATCGAGCGGATCGTCATCACCTGGGGCAGTATCGCCTCGCCGACGACGCCGTTGCCCCGGGTGGCCGCGCCCACCAGCTTCCCGCCCTCGTAGGTCAGGTTCACGGTGAGCCCGTCGAACTTGTGCTCCACCACGTAGCGGATGGGCGGCAGGTCCGCGCCCGCGTCCACGGCGTCCTGCCGCAGCTTCTCGGCGCGGCGGGCCCACTCCTCCAGCGCCTCGATGGACTGGGCCTTGCCCATGCTCCACAGCCGCGCCAGGTGGGTGTGGGGCTCGAAGCCTGCCAGCACGTCGCCCCCCACGCGGCGCGTGGGCGAATCGGGCAGGCGCACGCCCGTTTCCGCCTCCAGGCGCACCAGCTCGTCGTACAGCCGGTCGTACTCGGCGTCGGACACGGTGGGGTTGTCCAGCGTATAATACTGGTAGCTCTTTTCGTTGAGATCATCCACAAGCTGGCGCATGCGGTCCATGGCACATTCCCCTTTGCCTTTGATTTACTGTAAGTATACCACACTTGATGCCCTGGTTTCAACGGGAAAAGCTCAATCTGCATGCCGCACGGAATTAACTTGCATTTTTGGCCCGGATATGGTACCTTGTATCCAGACACCCGCGGGCATCCGCCCCGCGCATTGCAGGATTTCCATTTCCATTATGCAATTCGCCGCGGTACGCCCTGCGCGGACAGCATCGCGAACGCTTCCTCGGGGAAGAGAAAGGACCGCCTATGAAGCCCTATGCAGAAATGACCGTCCAGGAGCTCACGGAGGAGCTCAACCAGCTCAAGGCCCAGTACAAGAAGATGCAGGCCCTGGGCCTGCACCTGAACATGAGCCGCGGCATGCCCTGTCAGGAGCAGCTGGACCTGTCCATGGCCATGATGGACGTGCTGGATTCCAACTCGGACCTGACCTGCGAGGACGGCACCGACTGCCGCAACTACGGCCAGCTGACCGGCATCGAGGAGGCCCGGGAGCTGCTCGGCGATATGATGGAGAACAACCCGAAGGACATCATCATCTACGGCAACTCCTCGCTGAACGTGATGTTCGACACCATCAGCCGCGCCTGGACCCACGGCGTGATGGGCAACACCCCCTGGT
Organism: Clostridia bacterium; assembly: GCA_017540445.1. Classification (GTDB taxonomy): domain Bacteria; phylum Bacillota; class Clostridia; order Christensenellales; family Aristaeellaceae; genus UBA2862. Next base: position 4,578 of record JAFYBB010000104.1, read on the forward strand.
GCAAGCTGCCCGAGGTGAAGTTCCTGTGCCCGGTGCCCGGCTACGACCGGCACTTCGCCATCACCGAATACTTCGGCATCGACATGGTCCCCGTGCCGATGACGCCCACCGGGCCGGACATGGACCTGGTGGAAAAGCTGGTGCGCGAGGACGCGGCCGTCAAGGGCATCTGGTGCGTGCCCAAGTATTCCAACCCCCAGGGCATTTCGTACTCCGACGAGACGGTGCGCCGCTTCGCAAGGCTGGAGCCCGCGGCCCCGGACTTCCGCATATTCTGGGACAACGCCTACGGCATTCACCACCTGTACGACCACCGGCAGGACTACCTGATCGAGATCCTGGCGGAGTGCAAGCGCGCCGGGAACCCCGACCTGGTGTACAAGTTCTCCTCCACGTCCAAGATCACCTTCCCCGGCAGCGGCATCGCCGCGGTGGCCACCAGCCCCAACAACATGGAGGACTTCCTGACCACGCTGCGCCGGCAGACTATCGGCCACGACAAGGTGAACCAGCTGCGCCACGTGCGCTTCTTCGGCAACATCCACGGCATGGTGGAGCACATGCGCAAGCACGCCGAGATCATCCGGCCCAAGTTTGAGACGGTGGAATCCATACTGGAGCGGGACCTGGGCGAACTGAACGTGGGCACTTGGACCACCCCGCTGGGCGGCTACTTCATCATGTTCGACTCGCTGCCCGGCTGCGCGAAGGACATCGTGGCCCGCGCCAAGAAGGCGGGCGTGCAGATGACCCCCGCCGGCGCCACCTGGCCCTACGGCAAGGACCCCAACGACTCCAACATCCGCATCGCGCCCACCTACCCGAGCCTGGCCGACCTGCAGACGGCGCTCGAGATCTTCACGCTGTGCGTGCGCATCTCCAGCGCGAAGAAGCTGCTGGCGGAGAAGCAGGGCGCATGACCGACGCGGCGCGAACGAACCCCGCCCCCGGAGAGCCGGGCGGCGGGGTTCGTGTTTTGCGCCGGTATTATTTCGCCTTTTTCGATTTCGCGGCGGACCAGTCGGAATAATAGGTCTTCCCGCTCACCGTCTTGTACGCCCGTATGCGCACGTAGTAGAGCCGCTTCGATTTCAGGCCCTCCAGCGCATACTGCACGGTCTTTCCCTTCTTCACCTTGACCAGCTTTGCGCCCTTGAAACTCTTCTTCGCGCCGTACTGGAGCTCGTAGCCGTCGACGCCGGAGGCCTTCTTCCACGCAGCGGTCAGCGCCCTGCGCCCCGCCTTCAGCGACAGCCCGGCGACCTTCTTCGGGTTGATTTTGAAGCCGGCGCTGGCCGTGCCGGTATATCCGCCCGTGCCGGTGACCTTCACGGTCGCCGTGCCGATCTTCCTGTTGCTTGAAAATTCGACGGTGTAGTCCGCGCCCGCCTCCAGCGCCTTGCCGTCCAGCTTCACCGCCACCGCGGGCTTCAGCGCCTTGCCGGTGTAGGTCTGATCCTTCACGGTGATCTTCGCATTCGCCAGGCTGACCGGCGCGGGCGTGGGCTCGGGTTCGGTCACGATCTTCACCGTGCTGTCCACCTTCAGCACGTTCTGATCCCAATTTTCAAAGAAGGCGACATAGGTGTCCACCCTCACGCCGTCCGACGTCTGGCTTTTGGCGGGACCGGCCGCGACGCCCCGCTTGACATAGCCGCAGTCGCTGACATCCAGCACGCTCAGCCGGTTGCCGAAGCAATGCAGCCACCGCAGCTCAACGCAGCCGCTCACATTCAGGCTGGTCAGTTCGTTGTCATGGCAATACAGCGTCGTCAGGTTCACGCAGCCCCCGACATTCAGGCGGGTCAGATCGTTGCCGCGCACGTACAGGTATTCCAGAGCGCTCCGGCCGCTGAGATCCAGGTCGGTCAACCGACAGTAGTCCAGCATCACGTATTCCAGCTTCATACATCCGGTCAGATTCAGCGCGCTGACCGCGGCGCGCTCGCCGTGCAGCCTGGTGAGCTCCGGGTTGTGACTCAGATCCAGGCCGGCGATCTTCAAGCTGTCGAAATCAAGGCTTTTCAGCGCCGGATTGCGGCTCACGTCCAGCGCCGACAAGCTGTTGTTTCCGCAATCCAGGTTCTCCAGCGCCGGGTTTTCGCTCACATCCAGTCGGGTCAGATCGTTGACGCTGCAACGCAGCGTCTTCAGCTTCGTAAATCCCTTCACGTCGAGGCTGCGAAGTCCCAGGCCGGTACAGTCCAGTTTTTCCAGATTCGGGAAGAGCTCGGCGCCCTTGAGACTGGCGATTCTCAAATCGTTGGTATAGCCGGTGCGCGAGCTCCAGACGATGAGCTCCGTCACCGCGGCGCGCTCGGATTCGGTCAGTGTCCCGTCCCCGTCGTCGATCCTGTCGAGGATAAACTGCCGGAACACTTCGTCAGGAAAGCTGACCTCGTCGATCGCGATATCCCCCTCGCCCGCCAGCACCGCTGCTTCGTCCGCCGGCGCGGCGGGGGCCGCCTCCGGCGCGCCGCCCAGCGCGACCGCCTCCTCCGGCACGGCCAGCTCTACGGCCGCGCTGGCGATCTCATCCCCGATATCCTCCGTCACAGCCGCCGGGCACAGCCCCAGCAGCAATCCCAGCGCCAGCAGCGCCGCCATGTACCTGCGTATGCGCATGAACGCTCCTCCCATCTTCCAAGCCCTTATCCTTTTTCTTGTCACCGGGACGGTCCTGTTGACAACTTTTCTTGTCACCGGGACGGTCCTGTTTTGTCACCGGGACGGTCCTGTTGACAACTTTTCTTGTCAGTAGGACCGTCCCGGTGACAAGGTCTATTATCTGTACCGCGCCTTCTTCGGCGCGCCCTTCTTTTTCAACAGCTTTTTGTAGGCCTTCAGCCTTGCCTTCGGACACTTGAACGTCACCCTGGCGTATATCCTGTCGAAGGCCTTCGCGCCCACCGTCTTGTCCGTCAGCTTTGATGTCCTGATGATCACCTTCTTCAGCTTCTCGCAGCCGTAGCAGGCCTTCGCGCCGATGGTCTCCACATATTTGCCGACGGTGAGGGTGGTCAGCTTCCTGTCCTTGTAAAAGGCCTTGTCCGCGACGGCGACCACCTTCAGCTTCGCACCCCGAGTGGTGACGGTGTCCGGCACCTTAGCGGTCTTTTGGGACTTCGCGGGCTTCACGAAGGTGACCTTGGTTCCGATCACCTCGTAGGTGCCGGTCTTGTCGGTGAACATGTAGGCGGCCTCGCCCACCGCCGCCGTCGGCTTCGGGGTGGCCGTGGGCTTCGGGGTGGCCGTGGGCTTCGGCGTGGCCGTCGGTTCCACGGTGGGCCGGGCGACGATCACCAACAGGGCCTCGTCGTGCCTGAAGGTCTTTAGGGTATTGACGCAGTCGCAGATATCCAATTCCTTCAACCCGCTGTTTCCCGCACATTCCAGGGTTCTCAGCGCGGCGCAGCCGGTTATATCGAGCCGCGTCAGTTCATTGCTGAAGCAAGTGCATATTTTCAGGGCGGGACAGCCGCTGAGATCGAGCTCTGTCAGCGAACATTCCTCGCATTCGAGGTCCTCCAGGTTCGGATGATTGCCCAGCACGAGGTTCTTCAGCAGGACATTCTTTTCGCAGTGCACCTCCACCAGCGCGGTGTTCTTCGACAGATCCAGCGTCTGGGCCTGGCCGCCGCGATAATACCACAGCACTTTGAGGGCGGGATTGTTGCTCAGGTCCAGGCGCTCCAGCTTGTTCCAGTTGACACACAGGCTCGTCAGCTTCCCGTTGTGGCTGACATCCAGGCTGGAAAGGCCGGGCTTATTGCCGCGCTGGTTCAGGTTCAGATTGGTCAGCTCGGTATTATGGCTGACATCGATGTGCTTCAGCGAATTGAACATCAGCGTCAACGATTCCAACGCGGTATTCTTTGAAAGGTCGATGCTCTCAAAGCCGCTTTCCTTCACGTTCAGCTCCCGCAGCTTCAGATTGCCGCTGACATCCAGCCTGTCAAACACCTGGTTGCAGGTCAGCTTCTCCAGGTTCGGGAAATACTGAAGCCCGTCGAGGGCGCTGCCATAATCGAAGTCGATCTCCGTCACCGCCAGCCGCTCGGCCTCGCTCAGCACGCCGTCGCCGTCCCTGTCGATGTTGTCCCGGACATAGACCATGAATCCGCTTCCGTATTCGGAGAGCGTGAAGTGTTCCGCGTCGACGGGAACGTCGCCCTCCGCGGGCGAAACGGCGGTATCCGCCGCCTCCGGCGCGCCGCCCAGCGCGACCGCCTCCTCCGGCACAGCCAGCTCCACGGCCGCGCTGGTGATCTCCGATTCCACATTCTCCGTCACCGCCGCCGGGCACAGCCCCAGCAGCAGCCCCAGCGCCAGCAGCGCGGCCATGTATCTGCGTATGCGCATGATCGCTCCTCCCATCTTCCAAGCCCTTATCCTTTTTCTTGTCACCGGGACGGTCCTGTTGACAACTTTTCTTGTCAGTAGGACCGTCCCGGTGACAAGTCCAGGTGCCCTATCCCCCGCTTCGCGGGTACTTCCCCATCTGCGGATGGGGAAGCTGTTTGAGCCTCCCCGCCCGCAGGCGGGGAGGGGGACCGCTTGCGGTGGTGGGGGCCCTCAACCTATCGCCCTGCGTTGCGCTTCATCCAGGTGCCCTATCCCCCGCTTCGCGGGCACTTCCCCACCTGCGGATGGGGTGCTGTTTGAGCCTCCCCGCCCGCAGGCGGGGAGGGGAACCGCTTGCGGTGGTGGGGACCCTCAACCTATCGCCCTGCGTTGCGCTTCGTCCAGGTGCCCTATCCCCCGCTTCGCGGGTACTTCCCCATCTGCGGATGGGGAAGCTCTTCTTGTCACCGGGACGGTCCTGTTGACAACTTTTCCTGTCAGTAGGACCGTCCCGGTGACAACACTCTCCACACTCCTAACTCCTTCCTCCTACCTTCCCAGGCCTAATCCCTATTGCCTATTGCCTAATCCCTATTGCCCCACCTTCACGATCGGCGCGGACACGGCCGAAAACGTGCGCTCGCTGCCGTTTTCAAAGCGGATCTTCACCCGCTGTTCGGCGCCCTGGCCGGTGAGCTCCACCACCGTGCCGCGGCCGAATACCCGGTGATGCACGGCGTCGCCGGGTCTGAACACGGCGGCGGGTTTGGACACGCGGGTCTGCGCGCCGCCGTTCCAGTTGAAGCCGCCTGCGGGGCTCATGCCCTTTTGCACGCCGGGGATGCCCGGCTTTCGATCGGCGGCTCCGGCCTGGTAGCGGCTGTTGTAGGGCGAGCGCACACTCTGGCCCCAGCCCCCCTTAGCGGGCGGTGGCACGCGGCGCGCGTCGGACGCGCCCATGCCGTCCACGATCAGGCGCTGGGGAATCTCGGTGACAAATCGGGACAGTTCATTATTGTTGCGGACGTTGTACAGCGCGCGGGTGCGGGCGTGGCTCAGGAACAGCCGCTTCTTCGCCCGGGTGATGCCCACGTAGGCCAGGCGGCGCTCCTCCTCCATCAGGTCGTCGTCGAACACGGCCCGGGTCAGCGGGAACACGCCCTCCTCCATGCCGGCCAGGAACACGTCGTTGAACTCCAGGCCCTTGGCGGAATGCAGCGTCATCAGCGTCACAGCGCCGCCGGACTCGTTCAGGTTGTCCAGGTCGGACACCAGCGCCACGTTCTCCAAGAACCCGGCCATGTCGCCATCGGGGTTCAGGCGCTCGTATTCGGTAACCGCGCCCTGCAGCTCTTTGATGTTCTCGATGCGGTTCTGGTTCTCCTCGCTCTTGCTCTCCTCCAGCGCCTTCACGTAGCCGGTGCGCTCGATCATTTCGTTTACGAATTCGGTGGGTTTCTTTTCGTACAGCAGCTCGGTCAGATCGATCATCAGCGCCGCGAATTCCGCCAGCAGCTTCTTGGGCCGGGCGGGCAGCGGCGCGTTCTCCGCGTCCAGTGCCGCGGACAGCAGCGGCATGTCGTTCCCGGCGGCGTATTCGGCCAGCTTGTCGATGGTGGTATCGCCGATGCCCCGCTTGGGCTCGTTGATGATGCGGCGGGTGGACACGTCGTCGTCGGGGTTCACCAGGCAGCGCATGTAGGCGATCAGGTCCTTGACCTCCTTGCGCTCGTAGAAGCGCTGGGCTCCGTACACCCGGTAGGGCGTGCCACTGCGGACGAAGGCTTCCTCAAGCACGCGGGACTGGGCGTTGGTGCGGTACAGCACCGCGATGCCGCCCGGGTTCTCGCCGCCCGAGATCAGCTTGCGGGTCATGGCGGCTATGAAGGACGCCTCGTCGCGCTCGTCCATGGCGTGGTACAGCGCGATGCGCTCGCCCCGGTCATGCTCGGTCCACAGGGCCTTCTCCTTGCGGCCCCGGTTGTGGGCGATCACCTGGTTGGCGGCGTCCAGTATGTTGCCGGTGGAGCGGTAGTTCTGCTCCAGCTTGATGGTGACGCACTCCGGAAAGTCCTTCTCGAAGTCCAGTATGTTGCGCAGGTCCGCGCCGCGCCAGCCGTAGATGGACTGGTCGTCGTCGCCCACCACGCACAGGTTGTGCCGGTCGCCGGCCAGCAGCCGCACCAGCATGTACTGGGCGGCGTTGGTGTCCTGATACTCGTCCACCAGTATGTAGCGGAACCGGTCGCGGTAGTAATCCAGCACCGGCGGGTGCTCGGTGAGCAGCTCCAGCGTCCGGATGAGCAGATCGTCGAAGTCCAGGGCGTTGTTGCCCTTCAGCGTCTTTTCATACAGCCGGTAGGCCTCGTACAGCTTGCGGCTGCGGGCGTCGCCCTCCGACTCCTTCAGCCACTCCTCGGGCGTCAGCAGTCGATTTTTGGCGTCGGAAATGACCGCGCGAATCTGCTTCGGCGGGTATTCCCTGTCCGAGAGCTGCAGCTCCTTCGCCACGGCCTTGATGACCGTGGTGCGGTCGTCCTCGTCGTAGATGGCGAACTGGCGCTTGTAGCCCAGCTTCTCGATGTCCCGGCGCAGTATGCGGGCGCAGCAGCTGTGGAAGGTGGAGATCCAGGCGTCCTCCGACGCCTCGCCCACCAGCCGGTGCACGCGGTCGGCCATCTCCCGCGCGGCCTTGTTGGTGAAGGTGATGGCCAGTATGTGCCAGGGCGCGACGCCCTTCTCCATCAGATACGCCACCCGATAGGTCAGCACGCGGGTCTTGCCGCTGCCCGCTCCAGCCAAAACGAGCAGCGGGCCCTCCGTCTGTTCGACGGCGGCGCGCTGCTGCGGATTCAATGCGTTCAGATCAATCATTCGCTCTTATTCTCCTGGTTCAGCCGCTCCAGCACCCGCTGATAGCCGCCCGCGCCGTAGTTCAGCGCCCGGTTCACGCGGCCGATCGTGGCGGTGGATACGCCGGTCTTCTCCACGATCTCGGTATAGGTCGCCTGCTTTTGCAGCAGCTGGGCAACCTCCAGCCGCTGGGAGAGGTCCTGTATCTCCCGTATGGTGAACAGGTCTTCGAAAAGGCGATAGCAGTCCTCCATGTCATTCAGCGCCAGGAAAGCCCGCGCGAGGTTGTCGGTCTGCCCGTTTTGCAGTCTGGATGAAAACATCGCATTGTACCTCCACTCACCCATGATATCGTTTTATCATGTCGCTGCATTATTATTATAACGTATGAAATCAAAAACGTCAAGGCAGACGATGATTATTTCGGTTTAGATGACAACGGGGACGGTTCTCATTGTCATCTTTCCCCAATGAATTGCCCTTTGGAAGTGAATTGACGCTTTGTGAGTCACCGGGGACAGGTTCCGACTGACTCACTTTGAGCGTCGGAAAGGGGACCGGCTATTCCTGTACCTTGTTCCCTGTACCCTGTTCCCTCCCGGATGACAGCGGGGACGGTTCTCACTGTCATCTTTCAGACGAACTGCAGCACACGACGATACGTTCAGAGGACCCACACCACCGCAAGCGGTCCCCCTCCCCATCTGCAAATGGGGAGGCAAGAGACGTTCTGCTGAACCGTTTCCATTCCCTGTCTGTGCCATTGTTGACATGGGTGTTCTCACTGTCATCTTTTTTGGCCAAAAGATGACAATGAGAACCGTCCCAACGGCATTAACTTTGGGTTTAGCACGGCAGGCCGGATGAGCATCCAGGCAGAGACAGGCAGAGACAGGCAGAGCAGGGACAGGTCGACATGGGAGGAAGGCAAGGCAAACAGA